>NZ_JASJSQ010000005.1:0-46717 GCF_030236855.1 Stenotrophomonas maltophilia group sp. Smal13 | reverse complement strand
GCTGCCCTGCCGATGATGGTGGTGCTGACGCGCCGGTTGATGACGAAGGCCGCGCGCAGCGCAGGCCGGAACACCTGTGCCTCGCGGATCAGCGAAACCATCTCGGCGCTGGCCCACACGTCGTAGGGGCTGGGCTGTACCGGGATCAGCACGCGCTCGGCCGCCAGCAGCGCGGAGCGCGCCAGGGCGGCGATGCGCGGCGGGCCGTCGATGATGATGTGATCGGCGCGACGCGCCAGCTCCGGCGCTTCCTGATGCAGCGTTTCGCGGGCGAGGCCCACGGCGCTGAACAGCCGGGGCAAGCCCTGCTGGCTTCTGCGCTGCGTCCAGTCGAGCGAGGAACCCTGCGGGTCAGCATCCAGCAGGATGACGTGCAGGCCGCGCATCGCCAGCTCGCCGGCGATGTGGGTGGCGAGCGTGGTCTTGCCGACGCCGCCTTTCTGGTTGAGAAACGCGACGATCATGGCGCGGCCCTCCCTGCGGGAAAGTCGGCTTGGCTGTGCCGTTTTGCGGTTATCCACCGAAACGGCGCGCTTCTACTAAAAGTTAGAGATTTATAGTTAGGTAAGTTAGAGGGGACGAAAACCCGCGCCGTTATTGGCTTTGCGGCGTTTTCGTACTCCTGATAGCACGAGGGTCGTACTCCTGATAGCACGATACCCGGTACTCCTGATAGCACGAGGCCGTCCACAGGTTTTCCCGCAGTTATCCCCGTGCCGTGGGCGGCACGGGCCGGAAGGTCAGCAGCTCCGTTCCGTCGTCCGGCATCCGCGCGATGCCGAGGACGTAGCCGGGCAACGACTGCCGCGCCACCAAGGCACGCAGGTCGTAGGCAAAGTCCGAGAAGCGCGCCGCGCTGCCCGACTTGCGGTACAGGTGCCGGAAGTCGAATTGCCAGCCGTGCTCCTGCCGCCCGCCGTGCTTGCGCACCAGGCGGTATAGCCACCGCTCGATGCCGCCTTTGAGCCGGAAATACGCGGGGTCGATGGTCAGCACCAGGGCGGCGTCGAGCACGCCCGCATAGAACCAGTCCGGCAGGATCAGTTCGATGCCTAGCGGTGTGCCGCTGCCGTCGGCCAGCTCGCGCCATTCGTTCACCCATGAAAAGCGATGCAAGCGCCTTCCCGTGGTTTCGCGGATGGATGTGGCCACCGTGGTCGATTGCAGCCGATCCAGCGCGGCTTTCAGGCGCTGATAGTCGTTGAGGGACGTGCCGCGCCCGATGAAGCGCAGGATTTCGTAGGGCGTGGTGCGTATCCAGCGCGACGGGTGCAGGCCCGCGTCGCGCGCCTCCACGATCTGCGAGGCGGCCCATATCAACAGGTCGGCATCCCATATCGTTGCGATGCCGTGCTCCTGCGTGCCTTCCACGCGGATGGTGACGCCACCCGCCCGGAAGTCGATCGGCGCGACGCGCCGCGACTTCGCCAGCGAGAAGAACGGAAAGGCCATCAAGTCCTGGCTGTCGCGGGGTGCCATGTCGCCCGGCAGCGCGCGGAACAGGTCGAGCTGTTCCCGCTGCTGCGATCGCTGCCCCGGCGGCAGCGATGGGCTGGACATGACGATGGCCACCGGCGAGCCGACGATCAGCGGCCATCACGGTAGTCGCCCGCGTGACGCTCGGCATATTCCGGGTCGGACGTGGCCTCGTAGCTGCGCTGGTCGGCCCAGGCATCGAGGTCGGACACCGCGTACATGACGCGGCGGCCGAACTTGCGGAACTTCGGGCCGCCGCCGATCACGCGCTGTTTCTCCAGCGTGCGCGGCGACAGCCGCAGGTACTCGGCGGCTTCGTCGTTGGTCAGATAGCGTTGGGGCTGCACGGGCGCAGCGACGGCAGCGGCGGCAGGCCGCAAGGGAGCGGGTCGCATGGGATGTACCTCCATCAAGCCCGGCCACACCACGCGGCCGGATAGAGGCACTTTCAAGAAAGCAAGGCTGCTTGCTAAGGGACGTTCTTCAAGGGACGCGAAACGTCCCCCCTAGTGCAACGGTGGCGAAAGCTGTGCCAGGCGGCGGTAGCCGCCGCGCATCAGCGCATCGCCCCGGCGCACCAGCCGCCGCACGCGGGCGCGCAAGGCGCTGTCCTTGTGCCAGTCGGCCGCGACGGCATCCGCGCCGAACAGCCCTTCGGCCACCACGCGCAAGGACGCGCCCGCGAGGGTCGCGTCGAGCACCTGCAAGGTGTGCAGTTCCAGCAGCGCGGCCGGCGTGGGCCGGGAACGGGCCGCCGCCGCAGGCGCGGCACCCGTGACCACGGCCAAGGTATCCAGTTCGGCCGCGAATGCGCGGTAGCGCGCGCAGGGCGTGGCGCAAGCGCGGATGGCATAGAGGTAGGCCATGCCATCTTCCAGGCCCGGCGCGAGTGCGAGCCGCACGCAGCAGCCGGGCCAGCGCGATACCAGCACCAGGCGCGTGCCATCGTGGATCAGGTGTTTGCGTCCGGGGACGTTCCAGAACTCGAAGGCATCGGCATTGGGCGGCGGGTCGGCATCCGGGTAGAGCTGCACCACCGCATCGTGATCGGGGAACCAGGCCGGATGCGCGTCGCGCGCATCCAGGGCGGGATCTTCCAGCAGGCGCAGTCCCCAGCGCGCGGCGGCCTCTGGCCGGCGGCGTCGGCGCAGCCAGTCGCGGCGGTAGTCGGGGTGGCGGCGCAGGTATTCCCACGCCAGCGCGGGGCCGTCGAGGTGCAGCGTGTAGAGATACGCGGCGGTCGGATACCAGTGTTCGGCGCTCGGGTCAGCCATGACGCAGCCTCCTGTCATTCAGCAGGAACGTCGCCACGGATTCCGCCGTGCGGGAGCTATCGAGTCGCCATCAAGTCGTCATCGAAATCGGGATAAGCTGTAACTGCTGGTGTCAAGACTGATTCGCTCCAGGGCATTGCGGAAATCGTCTGAATGCGACGGCTGCGCCGCCACGAAAATGGCGCGCAGCCTGGAGCACCGTGCAGCAGCCCGCACCAAAGATCATGACTGTTTGCAGCAGAAGCGCACCGCTTCGGTGCAAGAGTGTGGATTCAGACCGCGCAGGTCTTGGGTAAGACTGAAATAGTCAGAATGCGCTGTCGTTGGCCGGGACTGCTCAGTCGGTGATCGAGCCGTTTTCCTCGGCCAGACGCAGGTACTCCGACAGCAGCCGCACCGGCTGGAAGTAGCGATCGCGCATCACAGGTTGCTTGTGCGGCCCGACGATGGACGCCAGATCGAACAGCTTCACATGGCCCAGGCCGGGCATGCCTATTCCCAGGTCGATCAGCCCCCAGGCCGTGTCGCCATCGGCCGGGTCGAGCGCGGCCAGCAGCCAGGTGGCGTGCGCGTCAGGGGTGAACAGCCGCACCACCGGCATCGGGTCGATGCTTCGGCCAGCGGCGCGTGCCGCGCCGACGGCAAGCAGTTGCGCCTGCTGTTCAGCGGTGACGAGCGGCTGGGTCATGGCCCGAATCCCCACGCATCCGAGGATGCACGGATACGATTTTCCACCGAAGCGCGGAACCACCGAAGCGGATGCGTGCCTTGGCGGGAAAGCACGAAGGCGCAAGCCATCGAATCCGTACATGCACGGAAACGCAGAAGCGGATTTACGCAGGCCAGGAAAGACACGGATGCGGTTCCCCGATTCTGTCGGAATCCGCCCATGCGGATTTCCGTAAAAGCACGAAAGCGGTTCGGCCAACAGGAATGAACACTTTAGATTGTAGCCCTATTGGGTGCAATGGGCTGTCATTTTGGTTTTTACGGGGAAACCAAGTTGGTGACAGCGAAACACTCATTGGCAACGGCAATACGGACGGTCAGGAAAGCGCGCGGCTTGAGCCAGGAAGCGTTCTCCGACGTTTCCAGCCGTACCTACATGAGTTCGCTGGAGCGCGACTTGAAAAGCCCGACCATGCACAAGCTGACCGAGCTGTGCGAGGTCATGGACGTGCATCCGCTCACGCTGCTGACGCTGGCCTATGCCGGCGACAGCACGCGCAAGGCCGATCAGCTTCTGGCGCAGGTGCGCCAGGAGCTTGAGGCGGTGTTGAAGGAACGCGACACGCCGTAGGCGCGTGCGTGACGTGCTGCGCCAGCAGCACGGCGCCCCGCCGCAATGGGCGGGGCGCGGTGGGCGGCCGTCAGGCCGCCTTGGGCTTGCTGCGCGACCAGATCAGGTCGTGCGTGCCGTCCTCGTTCTCGATCAGGCGGGCATAGACCGTCGCCGGGAACGAAGGATCGTCGAGGGATACGGACACGTAGGGCCGCCCGGCTTCGCTGGTCTTCTTCCACGCCGCGCCGATGTCGTGGCCGGCCGCCTGAAGGCGGAAGTCGGGGGCGTTCTCGGTGTCGCCCTTATCGTTGGGAATGAGCTTGACCTTGACGTTCAGGGTCAGGGTGCGGAGCTGGCCGGTGAAGCCGTCTTTCTCTGCGGTGAAGGTGCCGATGTTAGCCATGATGTTTCTCCTTTCGGGTTGAACAAGGTCGCGCCAGTGCGTCCTTGTTGTGATCCGGCCGGCGGGGGATGGGCTGGCCGCACCGCGCAGCGGTCGCAACACCGTGGAGAGCCTGGAAGCGAAAAGAATTTGTCCCGCGAGGAATGCGCGCAGCGCAGGGGAAATTGTTTTCGCTGGAAGGTTGCGGCCATGAAGCCTAAGGCGCAGCCGCTCCCTCGCCAGGATTCACGACAAGCCAAGGACGCACGGGCCGCCCGCTCTCGAATGGAGAGATGGCCGACTCGGCATCCCCGCGTGACGGTTTCACCGGCTTGCGCCCTGACGCGGGCAAGGACAACACCCCAACGACGAGCGAGAACGCTCCTTGCCGCTGATTGCAACGACGTGGTTGAGGCGTGGCGTGGATGCTCCATAGCGAAGCCGGGTGGCGTGTCGGTGAACCGTCCTTCGTGACGTACAGGCGCGAACCGCCAGCGTCGAGGACGGCACGCTTTGGCACAACCTGCCGCAGCAAGCCGGGGCGTAGCCCCACAAGCCCCACCCATTGCGGCGGGGCGCCATCGAAACCTTGCCCGCGCAGCGGGCGCCGATCGCCGTACCGCGTGCAAGGCACTTGCACGTCCGCCACGTCGCCGCCTGGTCGAAGGCGGCGACGTGGCGATTTTGCTTTGGACGCTGGAACCGGGCGCGGCCATCGCCGCGCCCGGATTTTCGACCACCGTCCCCAAGGCGGAACGGCTTGGGGCCGGTGCCGCTCGCTATTCCTTGGTTTCGATGATCCACCACACCGAACGCGGCAAGGGCTGGCCGCTGATGGGGTGAATGTCGATGAGGTCGGCGCAGGCCGTCCAGCCTGCGGATTCCGGTTCAGCTGTACAGCCGTGCCGGTTAAAGCTGGACACAACGCTGGTGCTGGACATGCAATCCGGTGCTGATCATCCCGGATCATCAACTGGGCCTGGAGGTGTGCAGGTCCCGATGTTTTGCCAGCAGCTTCCAATGTGGTGCGCACTGGCTAGTTTGGCTGCTGCAGTCAGCTGGCTGGCGGCAGGGGGCAACTAGCTGGCGATATGTACTACGGGTCGGAAATGGACATTAGCACTGCCTTCGCCTCGCTTGTACCTTCTGTTGCCGGCCGGGAACGGAAAGCGCCAGAGGCACGCCGGCGCCACGACCCGGCCCTTCAAGCGCTCTGCCCGGTGACAGTCGGCCCCTGCCAAGGCTCGTCAAGAATGTGCGGCCCAAAGCATCGAAAGTGACTTCTGGCCTTGAGAATCCTCATCCTGGACCGAAACAATGGCGGCGCCAGTTCGTTCTGGCCAATCAATGGGATTCGCATGTTCAGGCCCACTGGCCGCTATCTGCTATTCTTGGCCGCGTCGACCTTGCTTCTCGTGGAGATCCACGAGCAGGGCCACGCCATCGCCACGCGCCTGCTGTGCGGTGGCTGGGCAGACCGCGTCTTCGACAACGTGCTGACCTACAGCGGGTGCAGCGCCTCCAGCTTGGCCGTCGTAGATCTGGTCGGGCCACTGTTCTCGTACGCGATGCTGTGGACCGGCGCACTGATGTCGCGGCGCCAGTCGCCGGTGACGCGCGGCCTCGGCCTCAGCCTGGCCTTCGCTTCGCTGCCCCTCGCGCGTGTTGTTCCGCAGGTCCTGGTGGCCTTGGTCGCCGGCTCCACGTCTGACGAGTATGGCTTTGTTCGTCGAATCGCCGGCGATGCCATCGAACGGGCCGGCGCGGGCGGGTTGGCGCTGCTGGCCGCGCTGGCGTTGACCTTGCCGCCCTTGCTGATGGTGTGGCGACAGCTGCCGATCGGCCGCCGCGGGCGCACGATGAGCGGCCTGTTGTTCCTGCCGTTCGTGTTCGTCATTCTCTGGGCGGCCACGCTCAATAGCGCCCTCGCGCACGGCGTGCTGCATCAGGCGCTGTTGCCGGGTTGGCCCACGCTGCTTGCGGTGCAGGCCGCCGCGGTCGCAGGCGTCGTCTGGCTCCTCCGCGATGAGGTCCGGCGGCTGGTTGAAGGCGACCCCGCCCCCGCAATGACGGACATGAGCGGCGTCCCGAGTCGCCCATAGACCCGAAGAATTCGCATCGAAACGCGCGCCGCCGGCGCAATACCGATACAAGGGGAAACGATGAAGCTCGATTCTGGTCCGCGTCCGCCATCGGAACGGCACGATGCGATCGACGCACTGCGCGGCTTCGCCCTGCTGGGCGTCTGCATGGTCAACCTGGTATCGCTGAGCCTGTACGAGTTTCTCGATCCACAGCAGCAGCCAGGCCACGGCTTCGACGCCTTGGCCAGCGAGGCGATGGACTGGCTGGTGAACATCAAGTTCATCACGCTGTTTTCGCTGCTGTTCGGCCTGGGCTTCGCGTTGCAGCTCGAGCGCGCATCGGCCCGCGGGCAGGATGGCGTCCGCCGCTACGTGCGGCGGCTGGCCGTCCTGCTGGCCATCGGCGCGGCCCACGCGTGGTTCGTGTGGTGGGGCGACATCCTGTTCACCTATGCGATCGTCGGCCTGCTGATGATCCCGTTCCGGAATGCGTCTGACCGCATCCTCCTGATCGCCGGGCTCGTCGTCGCGATGCTTCCGCCGTTGCTTGCGCCGGCGGTCCGCGCGGCCCTGCCGGAACTGGCGACGCAGGCGGCGATGTACGGCCGGGCGCTCGAAGCGTTCTCGTCCCCATCGTGGTCGCAGGCGTTCGCGTTCAACATGGAGATGTCCGGATGGGCGCGCATATCCAACTGGGCACTGGTGTGCTTCGTGCTGGGCCGGTTCCTGCTGGGCTACTGGGCCGGGCGGAAAGGCCTGCTGCAATCGCCCGACCGGCACCTCCCTCTGCTGCGCCGGATCCTCGCCGGCGCGTTGGTGGCGTGGCTGCTTTCCAGCCTGCTATCGCTGGTGCAGGCGCCGATGCGTGCCGTCTGGCCGGCCATCGACGTGGAACCGGTGAAAATGGCCATCCGCATGCTGTTGCGCGTGGGGCCGCTTGCGCTGGGCATTGCGTACGCCGTCGGCTTCGTCCTGCTGTTCCGTAAGCCAGCATGGTCGCGCAGGCTCGCCTTCCTTGCTCCGCTGGGGCGCATGGCCCTGACCAACTACCTGACGCAGAGCCTGATCGGCATCGCGCTGTTCTACGGCATCGGCTTGGGTCTCGGCCCTGCGCATGGAATGGCCGTGGTGCTGCTGGCGTGGGCGCTGGTACTGGCGCTGCAGATCGCGTGGAGCCACTGGTGGCTCGAGCGCTTCCGCTACGGTCCGGTCGAATGGCTGTGGCGATGGCTCACATACGGAGAGCGGCCACGGTTGCTGCGTGGCTCGATCGCGGAAGTGGATCCGGTGCATTGATCGAATCGGGCTGGCATCGTCCGCTGTCGGCTGCGGTTCCAAAGAGAACACCAACGGCGTGCTGCGGCGGTACTTCCCCAAGGGAATGGACCTGTCGCCGATATCGCAGGCCAAGCTCGATGCCGTGGCGAGAGAGTTGAACGGTCGTCCCCGGAAGATGCTAGGCCATGAAACGCCGGACGCACGATTTCGACAAACCGTTGCATCGACCCGTTGAAACCGCAGTCGAAGGCGGACATTCCACTGGATTGCACACCTGCCACCTGTCCAGCACCAGCGCCGTGTCCAGTTCTAACCGGCACGGTGTCCAGTTGATACCAGCATCCGCACCAGCCCGAGGGCGGACGGTAGCCGCGCACGTCGCCTTCGCCGTGCCAGCGGCGAGCGCGTACCGTGCCGGGCGCATAGGTCGCCGCCATGCGCGGGCGGCTGGTGGTGGTGCGGGTCATGGGGGCGTCTCCTTCCAGCGAAGCGCCCCGGTCAAGGCCGGGGCGCTTGCCTTCGGCGCGGGTCAAGCGGCCAGTGCCTCGGCGGGTTCATCCGCCATTGCCTCGGCATCCTCCGGGGCATCCTGCGCCTGCGTTTCCTGCGGCGCAGCTTCCGGGCCTTCGGTCTTGAAGATGGCGGGCATCCAGCCCGTACCATCGGCCAGCCGTTCGGCTTCGCTGGCAATGTTGGCCTTCTTCAACTTCGCCAGTCGGGCAGCGTGCGACGGTGCGAACTCGCCCACGGCTTCCAGAATCGCGGCCTTCGGCACATGCTGGAAATACCCGTCAGCGGTGGGCTTCCACCATGCGGCCATGTCCAGCCCCACGGCCTGCGCCAGTTCCGCGCCCGGCTGGTGCGCCGTGGCGCGAGGCGTCACCACGTCCACGGTCGCCGCCACGCATACCGCCAGCACCCGCACCAGTTCGCCTTGCTCCATCGCCAGCAGCGCGGCGAACAGTTCGGCGCTGTCCTGCGGCAGCGCTTCGCCCGCGACCTGCTGCAACTCGCGCAGGGCGACGGCGGCGGGCGACTCGGGCCAGTCGGGGGCCATGCCTTCCAGCCGGTCTTGCACTTTCAGGCCCACGCCCAGTGGCAAGTCGTGGCCGTAGTGGCTGTCCTGCAAGACGCTCTGCACCATGCCATGCACCAGCGCGGCCAGCGCGACTTGCGGATGCCGGGCGACTTCGATTTGCAGCGCGGCGGTGCGGTGCGCGCTCAAGCGCTGCGCCAGCCGGTCGGACAGGCTCGCGGCCCTGAGCTGCTCGGCGTCCTCGCCTTCGTCGTCGTTCCCGGCTTCGCCTTCCGCGCTGCCGAAACCCTGCCGCAAGCGTTCCAGCGTGCGCAGCGCCTTGGCTTCGGCTTCGCGCAACAGCCCGCGATGAATCACGGCTTCGCCGTTGCGGTCGAGCGTGACGATGGCACCGGCCACGGCGCGCACGTCCTGGGCGTAACCCTGCAAGGCTTCCTCCACGGCTTGCAGTTCCCCGGCGACCTGTTCGCGGCGCGGTTCCAGCGCTTCGGTCTTGTCCTCGTCCTCGGCGCCGCAGGCGTCTTCCAGTTCGGCGTCAATCTTGTCGAGGCGGGTTTGCAGCGAGGCGATGCGGCGGGCTTCGCGGGCGTTCGGTTCGCGGCGCTGCCGTGGCGCGTTCTGGAACGCCTGCCGCTCGGCGTAGCTCATGTGCGGCACGGCTTCCACCCACGCCCAACCCTCGGCGCGCATGTCCCCGGCCAGTGCATCCAGCTTGCCGCGCACCAGCGTTTCCAGCAGCGCGGCGTCGGTCAGGTAGGTTCCGGCATCGCCTTCCGCGAACAGGTCGCGGCGGATGCCGCCGCCCGCCGCCGTGTAGGCGTCCAGCCCGGCGAAGCGCACCAGCGGATGCGTCGCGTCGATTTCGCGTTCGGTCAGGCGTTCGCGCAGCGCGGAAGCGCCACGCTGCCATTCGGGCGCACCGTAGAACGCGCTTTCCTGCGCGGCGTGGTCGTCGGTGATGGTCAGGGCCATCAACTGTTCCAGCGTGACGGCTCCGGCCCGGTAGTCGGCCAGCAGGCGCGGCGAGACGTTGGCCAGCTTCAAACGGCGCTGCACTACCAGCGGGGACACGCCGAAGTCGGCGGCAATGTCTTCGATGGGGCGGCCTTCCTTGACCAGTGCGGCGAACGCCTCGAACTGGTCGGCCGGGTGCATCTGCTCGCGCAGCAGGTTTTCCGCGAGGCTGACGGTACGGGCCGAAGCGTCCGGCACCAGCAGGCAAGGCACCTCAAAGTCGGCGGCGATGCGCTTCTTCTTCGCCAGCAGCTTCAACGCGGTCAGTCGGCGGTCGCCCGCCACCACTTCGTATTGCTCGCCATCGGCGGACAGGATGACGACAAGGTTTTGCAGCAGGCCGATGCGGGCGATGCTCGCGGCCAGTTCGGGAATGGACAGGCGCGGGGTCTTGCGTGCGTTGCGCTTGGAGCGACGCGGCAGCAACTGCGAGAGCGGAACCAAAATCAGGTTCTTGGTCGGGTCGGCCACTTCCAGCGGCGCGGCGGTTTCGATGGCGCGGGTTTCGGTTTGGGTAACGGCGTTCATGGTGATGACTCCTTGCGGTTAGGGATGCAGCAGCGAGAGAAGCGGCAAGGGCTGCTGCCTGCCCCTGCCGCGTGGGGATTCAGGCTTTCAACTGGCGCAGGCCATCGGCCAGCAGCCAAAGCGCACGGTTGAGGCGGATGTTTTGGTCGATGCCCTGCACCGGGCGGGTTTGCTGGCGGCGTCCGTTGGCGCTGCGCCCGCGCAGGCCGCCTTGGGTCAGGTTCTCTTGCGTGCGGTTGAACACGCTCCACAAGTCCGGGCGGCGGTCATCAAAGCGGCGCGGCATCAGGATTTGCGATTCCGTGATTGGCGCGGGCTTGTCGGGGTCGTCGTACTTGAGGGCCAGCGCGGCGCGGGCGAACACTTCGGATTCGCCATCGTTCAAGGTGATGGCGCGCATGGAATCGCGGGATTCCTGCACGCGGTCGAAGCCGCTCAACACTTCGTAAGCGCCTTCGATTACCAGTCCGGCCACGTCGCCTTTGTGGGGCACGCGCACGTCTGCCACGGTGTCGCCGCAGACAAGACCGTTGCTGCACACGAACCGAAACATGCCCGCGAGCATTTGGTAAGAACTCGTGCCGTCGTGGGAATTGAGCAGCACGATTTCATTGGCTTCCGCGCCGTTGATCTGGCTTGCATGGCGCAGGCGCAACATGTGTTTTGTGTGTTCGCGCTTACCTTCGTCGCGCACGCGGGTCTGGCACGCCATGAAGGGCTGGAACCCTTCTTTGCGAAGCTCCGCCAGCACGGAGGCGGTGGGGATATAGGCGTACCGCTCGGAACGGCTTTCGTGCGGCGCGTCCGCGAAGATGGACGGCGCGACCGTGCGGATTTGATCGTCGGACAGCGGGTAATCGCTGCGCAGCGACGGGGAACGGGAAGCGAATCGGGATGCGAGTTGCATGGCATTTCTCCTGACGAAAAGGGTTTGCTGTTCAAACCGCACACCGGATTCCTAGATTCGGAAGCCCAGCCTTTCGGCTGTTCGGTGCGGTCGGCACGAGGAACCCGGTTGGCCTCGTTGCCACCGTCTTTCCTGAGTTCATCGCCCAGCGGCCAAGGAGCGCGCGGACGGGGGCCGTCAAGGAGGCAAGCGCAGGGTTGGTGCGGCCCGCAGGCGCAGCCGAGGACACGGCCCTGCGCGCCTTGACGGCACACGGGAGCGGGCTACGGTCGCGGGCAAGGTGATGAAGTCAGGGGAGACGGCTGGACAAGGCAACGGCCATCCCTATGTGCTGACCGCACGGCAAGCGAAGCGCGCAGGCCCGAAGCTGGAAGCCGGGCTGTAGGCGTCAGCCGAGCGGAGCGAGGGAACGATGGAAGCCCGAAGGGGGCGAGACGCCGCAGGCGGCTCGATGCGAAGCACGACAGCGCGACCGGCCATGTTTCTTGGCCGGGGACGCCCATGCAGTCGTGGAGATGCAGAGTGGATCTTCTGTGGTGGACAAACAGCCTTTGCGGCATTGGTATTGCCGATCCGGCGCAGCCGGTTCGGCTGCATCGAGGAGCGCCAAGCATCGCGCGGCGGGGATAGCCCGCAGGGCTTTCCCCTGGAGGCAAGCGAAGCGCGCAGCGCCGCAGGCGCGAAGAAGCCGGCAACAGGCGCAGCAGAAAAAAAGGTGCGCCGCCCCCGCAGGGACGACGCACCGAAGGCAGCGCGGCGCGATCAGCTCGCCGCCGGCGCCGTCATCGACTGCAACTGCTCGATCACGCCCGGCTCAACGAACACGCAAGCCTGCTCGTCCGCGATCGGCACGTTGAACACCTGCGCGAACACCGTGCGCCGCAGATGGGCCAGCCGGCCCGTGCGGTACGCCTGCTCGGGCTTCATGCGGCCACCAGCCTGCGAGCCGCTGCGCTGCGGATCGCATTCGACCAACGCGACGAAGCCATCGTCGGACAGCTTCTGATGCTCGGGGCACAGGCCCCAGCCGGTCGCCGTGTGGCGCCCCATGCTCGCGCGCAGGCGCTTGTCCAGCAGGATGGCGCCGGTATCGAACGCCGTGCCGCAGACCAGGCAAACGTGCTGTTCGAGGGAAACGTGTGATTTGTCGTTCATGACGATCTCCGGTTGCACGGGCGGAATTGCCCGGAGCCGTCGCCCTCACGGCGCAGCGCAGCAGTCAGGGGTCGAAGACGGCCGCCAGGACGCAAGCGCGCAAGGCGCGCGCAGCCCTTGCACGGCGAGAACGCCGTGATACGGTGAAGGGAACAGCAAGACCGCCACCAATGCGATACACCCACACCTGCCTTTGGCAAGTGCGCAGCACGCGCAGGCCCGCGAGGGCCGGAGCTGCGCCACCGGGCGCAGCAAAAAGGGGGCCGAAGCCCCCTCGATCAGATCAAGCCACGTTCGGCGAAAGACGTGGTGGTGCCGCCCGCCACGATGATGTGATCCAACGTGCGAACGTCCACCAGCGCCAGCGCCTGCCGAAGCTGCGAGGTCATTGCCCTGTCGGCCGCGCTCGGCTCGGGGTTCCCGCTCGGGTGATTGTGCGAAATGATGACCGCCGCCGCGTTGAGCCGCAGCGCCTCCTTCACCACTTCGCGCGGATGAACCTCCGCGCTGTCGATCGTGCCGCGGAACATCTCGGCATAGTCGATCAGCCGATGGCGCGTATCGAGGAACAACACCGCGAAGACTTCGTGCTCGAAGCCGGCCAGCTTGGCGCGCAGGTAGTCCTTGACCGCCGCCGGCGAAGTGAACTCGTCACCGCGCTGCATCTTCTGGTCGATGACCTGGCGCGCGGCTTCGAGAATCTGGTCGGCCGATGCCTGACGGTAGCGCCCGCGCGAGTCACGCAGCATCAACGGGGAATCGAAGGAAGGAATGGACAGTTGCGACATGATCGTGCTCCGGTTGCTCGGGCGGAATTGCCCGGAACCGTCGCCAGCACGGCGCAGCGCAAGCCGTCACAGGGGCGAAGACGGCCACGGCCGCAAGCGTGCGAGCACGCGCAGCCCTTTACGGCGAGAACGCCGTGGTAGGGTGAAAGGGAACAGCAAGACCGCCTACACCCGCCCACTGCCCACACCCGCCTTTGTGCAAGCGGAGTGCGCAGGCCCGCAAGGGCCGAAGGCGTCAGGGATCAAAGCCGGACGACCGCGATTCGGAACGAAGCGCGGGGCGTAGCCCGCGAACCCGACGGCGGTACGCCGAGACGCAAACAATGTAGTCAGCAGAAAATCAAAATGGTGCTGACCTTCTATCGAAGTCAGTTCTCTTGATCTTCGGGATATGGCGCCTGAGGAATCGGCACCCAGCCATCACGGGTGATGCCCGCGCCGATGCGGATGTTCTTGCTTTCAGTTGCCGCCCAGTGCCCGCCCCGGTGCAATACAGCGCGAATCACCGACTTCCGCGGGTGATCCTCGTCCGCTTTGGCGGAGCTGCATATGGCATTCCAGTGGTGATTGTCAGGCATCGCGTCCAAGCGTGGCCCCAGCAATTGATCCAGAATTTCCGTCGAGACGTTGTGCCGACCTCCGTGGTGAGGCACTTGGAAGTATCGAATTCCGGGCAACGTAAGTCCCGCAAAGGGGGCATAGTCGATCACTTCCTGCAACGCTTCTCGTCCGGCATCACCAGTAAGCATAATGCGATGGCCGTTCAGCACAGCCGACTGCACCACACTCATTTCATTCTCCCTACTGGTGGGAGCAGGTGGAAAATACTCCTCGCCCCACAGGGACTTGATATAGGCCGTCGCGGCCTTTACTACCCGGAATAGGCTGCTCAGCGCACTATCCATAGCGCTTTCCTCAACAGCTTCCGGTGTCTTCGATGAATCTACGATCAGGTCAAGATAGCGACCCAAAGTTGGTGCCATCACCATGAATGGGCCAATGCTTTGCCCCTGAAGAGGGGCATGAATGGAAACTCCCTTCTCCAGCGCAATATCCTCAAGAGCTGCCGAAGCATCATAGATGGACCGCAGCTTCCTTCTGAGGGCATCAACTGATTCATAGTTCTCGAAGCGATCAATCAATTGATCCGCGTATATCCATGGCCTGTTGATCCAGAGATTCTTGACTGTGCATTGCTCCAAGACCTTCCGCAGCCCATTGGCGTGGTCGCGATCAGGGTGCGTGAGGATCACATGGTCGATAACAGTTGTTCCGTAATAGGTTTTCAGGTGCTCGACGATCTGATCTCCCGTATCCAGGTATCCGCCGTCAACGACGTGTACGCCCTCAGTGCCATTCACCGAATAGCGTAGCGTGATCGCATCCCCGCTTTTCGCTGTTTCGACGCCTAAAAAATCAATCTCGAAGTAGTCAGCCATAAATCCCCCTCGTGTTTTGCCAAAAAGTGCCGGCGACTTTGTTCTTACCAGCGGTCAACCGCGCACGTGAGTCCTGTCGGAGTCCAGACCAACGACACGGCGGGAAGGCCACCGGCATCCTCTGCGATGCTGCGCAAGGTATTTCGGTCTATCCCTGAATGCGCGCCGCCTTTCGGGTGGCTGTGCCAAGTGCCAATGAAAGCGAGATATCCTAAAGAGGCCGCGTTTGCAGCGCGCAAACTTTGGACAAGCCCACTGGTTCCAAGGACAAAACGAGCGGCCTCGCGAACGCTGTCAGACGGTGCCTCAACAAGGCCTGCAATGGTGATGGTTCGATTTTCAAACGAGATACGGCCAACCAAGGCGCCTCCTGTTTCCACCGCCCCCCAGTGCAGCGCATCAGCATCGATCGCGTGCGCCACAGGGTGCAGAATCCGAATGCTCCAGCCGCCATCGTCCGCTACATCGAGCACAGTGGTCGGGCCAAGGCTGGCACGGCTCCATGCCATGCCAAGGCCTTCGGCGTCCGAGATACCAGCACAAAGCGTCGCTTCCTCCGGAAGCCCATCAACGAGCCAGCGCTCCAGTTGCACTCCAGCCAGTGATGCAGACCGCGAAACAACGGCATCTGACATTGGCATGGTCAGTGAGCGGCAGTTGTCCCCTACAAAAATGCGCGTCGGCTCCGACGTATCACCGGCAATCGACGCACGAAGTTCTGGCACAAACCGGCAGCACTCGAACAAGAAAGCCGTGAGGTCATCAACCCGACCAGCGCGACTTGGCCCTTCAAGCAAAACCGCGACACAACGCCCCTGGCCATACATCACTACCCGTGCCAGTCGAGTTGGGGATTGGTCCAATGCTTCTGATTGCATTTCTGCGGCCAGCACTTGAAGTGAAGCCGTCGTGTCCACGATAAGGGCAGCATCCTGCGGAACAATTGTGGCGAATCTTTCCGGATCGACCAAGAGAGTCACAGCGTCAGCGTCGAACGCGCGCGATTGAAGATGCGACAGTTCCCCAAAGGCCGTCTTCATCAGCGCAGACTTTCGCGGTAGGACCAGCACCGATGCTCGCTCAATGAGTGCATGCCGAGCTGCGTTGTGAGGTGACATGGATTCGTTGTCAACGAAAGTCATTGAGCCGAAACCAGCCCGCCCGAGGTGCATCGCGATTTTTGATCCCACACTACCGCAGCCGAGGATGACCAGCGACTGCGATGTAGCTGCTGACGGGATACCGGATGTCCGTGCCAGCAGCTCGGGAGACAGCGCATGCGCATGAAAGGCGGGGTGAACCGTGGCATTTCGCTCTAGGAGCGACTGAGCGTTGAGTTCATAGCGCACCACATAGGGCAATACCTCGACATTCCGGCCTGGTGATCCAACAAGCGGCGCTGGTCTTTGTACAGTCAGAATCACAATCGCGTACAAACCGTGCACCCAACCACGCGAGTCTTGTTGCATATCCAGAATCGAGCGCCGGTAATAACCCTCCAAGCTTTGGGCTAAAGCGTCACGATCGATACCAAGTTCTGCTGCTCGATCTAGCAGTGTCGTAAGATCGACAACCGTCTCCGGTTGATAGCGTTCGACTACATACGGGTGGCCATCGGTGATTGGTCCCCGCGCAATGAAGGTCGCGGTATGGCCATTCCCCCACTTGCCCAACTTGTCGTTGTGAACGCCTTGGGAAAACACAGGATCGACTTGTGCGCTCAGCTCGTCATCGATGATGGCGTATAGCCCGCCATCAATCGTCACGTAGCTCGCGGAAACCACCAAAACCGCGCCGTCAACGGGGGCGGCGGCCGCGACCTTTTCGGCACTGAAGACAACGGTCGAAGGACAACTGTCTCGCCGCGTCGGTTCCCACCCTTGCTCCAGGTCCAACAACGTTCCGGCAGCAGCCTTGTGCAGCCAATCAACCAACTGATCGACAATGGCGTCGAGACCAAACCGATGCAGCAGTTCGTTCAAAGATCCTTCGAACAGGCATGGCGAAACCAACTCGCCTTCGCGATGGGGGTTTATGTGTGGCAAGTTGAGTGGGAAGTCCGCACGCAAGAAGGGCTTGGGCGCGGATAGGGGCCAGTCACCGCCGAATACCAGAACGCATGTCTCGACGGCACGCACCCCGGTTTCGGAGACGCCGCTACGCCGAGACCTGTTTGGCAGTTGCACGGCAACATCGACCTCTATCTGCGTCGATGCACCGATTACCTTTGGTTCGCCAACGCGGGTCAAGCCCCGATGTCGCTGAAGTTTATGCAGTGCGTCTGCGATAGCGTCCGTCATGATGCCCCGTGCGGCATGGGAGTTCGCGCGGAGGTGATCACGGCGGCGGCCTTCGATCCAGCTTCCTTCTTCGAGGGGGGCTGCACACCTTGGGAAGTGACGGTGAAAACGAGGGGCTCCACAGATTTCTCGCTCGGGTACTCGCCCGTGCAGTAGAACTCACCTTTTGCTTCCTCCACGATTTCTACATATTCACGCTTTGCACGGATGCAGGGCGGATCGCTGTCATCAGCTTTGATGGGCTTGCAACTTGCGACGATGACGGCGCCGTCACGGGTCTGTGAGAGCGCCTTTCTTGCATCTGCATCCAGTTTTGCTTTTTCTCCGCACTTCGACCAACTGTCATAGGACAAAGAGTGCCAAGAGCAATGATGAGGTGTCTGCATGATGTCGTACTCCAGCACCTCAGTCTCGGCCTCATGGCGCTGCCATTGGCGGTTCCAGATGAATACTTCAGCATCCCCGCCAGTAAGAAACTTCGCGCCATCTGGTGTCGCTGCATCGGCAGCTAATGTGAAGTTCAGGATCACACTGGACTGATTTTTGACCAGGCACTCTTCCTCTTCCTCATCGTCCTTGGCCTCCAAAGGTGCAAGAAGAAACGCAGAGAAGAATGCAGAACTCTTGCCGTTGATCGTAGAGAAGCGCGTATCGACCTTCCGCACGATGGAGGTGAGGTCATCGGTCTTTCCATTGATGTCCTCCCCCATGATCTGGATGCGATCACCGGACCCAACGGTGAAGTTTTTGTCTCGATTCAACTGAACACGTCGGCGCGCCTCGGTAGCCCAAGCCTTCGCGTCATCACACAAGGTGAGGGTCTTGCTCGCACGGCGAAACACAATGGGAGACGACCACATCTCGCGAATGACGATCTTCTTGTCCTTGTCGTCCTTCTTGTCGTCCGGGTACTTATCCAACTCGCCCAAGTAGAAGTGACGAGTCAGCCCTCGGCAGTGGTCGTCGTCGGGGTGGCTCAGCAGGAAGGCATCAACATATGGTCTGCCGTTTTCATCCTTCTTCAGTCGATCGCGCAGGTCCTTGGCGACATCACGCGCCTCCCCCTCTGGATCGTCGGCATCTTGTCGGATGTTTACGTCGATCAGCAGGGTGGTGGCATCAAGATCACCGAACTTGATGAGGGTCATGTCCCCGTTGTCAACGGGGAAAAAGGTGATGGTGGTGGGCACTTGGGGTCTCCGAGTAGACGACTGAGGAGTGATCGCGTATAGTTAATGTACGACTATTTTTTCGATCCGTCTACTTTTTAGGCGCTACTGATGCAAACCCCCCCCGTTGCTACTGCCGAACCTGTTGAGCCCAAGGGGCTGAGCTGGGGGCTGGAGAGCAGACTTCAATTCATCGATTTTCGGTTGCGCTGGGAGCGGCGCATCAATCGAATGGATCTTACTGAGTACTTCGGCATATCAGTGCCTCAAGCGTCACTTGACATTGCCAAGTACACAGAACTGGCACCGAACAATCTGACATACGACCGCAGCTCCAAGACCTACACGGCAGCGCCGAGTTTTCGTCCGCTTTACCAGCGAAGCTCTGCACAACGTTATCTGGCAGAACTGTTGGCAACCAAGATGGGGGTGGTTGAGTCAACTGCCAGCTTTATCGGATCCGCGCCGGAGACAGATTGGGCTCCTTCCCCCTGGCGCACCATCGACGAGCAGACTGTCGAATTGGTGGTTCGTGCAATACGGCAGCAGGAAGCTATTCGAGTCAGTTACCAGTCCATGACGTCCTTGAACGAGTCAATTCGCCTGTTGTCGCCACACGCTCTTGGCTACGATGGCTTTCGTTGGCACGTGCGCGCGTTTTGCCACAAGCGCCAGCGTTTCAGCGATTTCGTCCTCGCTCGAATCCTTCGCATCGATGGTATAGAGCCGAGCCAAGTGGACTTCAGTCAGGATACGCATTGGCATACTGTGCTGACACTGATCCTTGCGCCACACCCCGACTTACCGGCGGCCAAGAAACGAGTGTTGGAGTTGGACTACGGCATGGAAGACGGGCAGGTCAAGCTTCCGTGCCGTCAAGCATTCCTTTACTACACACTAAGACGTTTGGGCTTGCACACCAAGGAAGCACCAGATCCGCTCGCACAACAGATCGCGCTGAAAAATCGTGACGATATTCAACCCTACATCGATGCCCTTACGGCACAGGCTTGACTCCGTATGACAACAATTTTTGAACTGGTCAAGGACCCTTATGAGCGCAAGGCGCGGGTTGTTCCTGGGCTTCTTGTGGCCTTGCCGGTACTGGTTCCGTTGTTGTGCGTCTACGGAGCCAAGCATCCTGTGCTTACGAGTGTGATTGGCCTGCTTGGTGGCTGTGGGGCCATTTATGCACTTGCGAGCGTTGCCCGTGGCCGCGGTAAGAAACTCGAAGAAACCTTAGTTGCCAAGTGGGGGGGCATGCCCACCACCATTGCACTGCGCCACCGCGACAGGTTTCTCGATGGTGTCAGCAAGCAGCGCTACCACACGGCGATCACTGCCAAACTTGGCATCGCGATGCCAACAGCGGAAGAAGAGTTGGCAGCCCCTGAACAGGCAGACGACACGTACATAGGGGCAACCAAACGACTTCGCGAACTCACGCGCTCGAACAAGCAGCTCTTGCTGAAGGAGAACATCGCGTATGGATTCCATCGCAACATGTTGGCGATGAAGCCCGTCGGTGTCGCGTCGTGTCTCGTGGGCATCCTTTACGGACTTTTGATCGCAAAGGTCCTACGGGTAGCACCGCCTCACTTCAACCCAATGAATTTTGCTGATCCAGGGCTCGCAGCCGGCTTGACACTACTCATTTCCCTAGCGCTGCTTGCCGCTTGGCTGCTGTATTTCGATCAGGATTCTGTCAGGCGAATGGGCTTCGTCTACGCAGAACGCCTATTCGAGTGCTTGCCATCTTTGTCTTCTTCGGCCCCTCGGAAAAAAGCGCAAAAAACAGCTATAGATTGAAATTCAGTATGGGAATGGTCACGCCTCTTGGCTGGTTGCCGCGTGATTGCGATGCAGGTCCGAAACCACCGCGATCAACCTGTTGATCGGTTCAGACAGTCGCTTGGGCAATACGCGGTGCTGGGTATGAGTTTTCAGGTCGGCGATCCAGCGATGCGCAACCCATACATCTTCTTCGGGGTGGTTGTTGTCCACACCGTTGCAATACTTGTAGCCAACCAGCGCATCGGTGCGCGACAGCAGAACGCGCGCCATCGTCATGTGGAAGCGATGAGCCTGGAGATCAGCCGGACCTTTTGGTCGCGGAAGAGTCAGACGCAGGCATCGTTGGTCGTTGAATTCAGCCCAGTCGGGGCCAACCACTTGTCCGGCGCGTTCCAGCATCTTGCGCGACTGTTCGTTCTTGCCATTGACCAGGGCAACGGCGACCGTACCCTTCGAGTACTCCAGCTTTTCGGCCAGCGCGTTCATCCAGCGCACCAGCTTGTTTAGAGTGTTGTCGTCCGCAAACACCAGAAACTGGTGGCGCTGTTCATCGTCGAGAAATGCCGGTAGCTGCGCGTAGAGGGGGTACAGCAGATCATGCAGGTAGATGTAGGTCTGCCGGCGCCCTTGCTCATGACTCCGCGTGGTTGCGGTCAGCACCTTCTGCGCCCATTCTGGTGTGAGTTCTGCCAGCGTCATCTCAGTAATGTCGATGGAGATGAGGGGGAATCCGAGCGATTTTCCGATTAGCGCCTTGCGCCCATCAAAGGCATGCCTGAGTTCGATTTCGACGCCCCCCAGCACCATCGGCTCGGTCTGGACAGGCGGCCCGATCACGGCAACGTCGAGTCGGAATTTGCTGCCGAATGGTGTCTCCAGCGGGTGCTCGATCGCCACCCGATCGGCGCCGAGCAGCAAGTTGCCTTCCAGCGGATAGTCAGACGCATCCGCGTCCTTGAACGCCCAAGGCATTGCAAGTCCGGCGTTCAAGCGTCGGGCTAGTTCAGCTGCGACAAGTTCCTTCGCACGTCGGTGTTCAGCGCTTTCCTGCACTGTGCGCCACCGGCTGGCTTCTTCATCATCGAAGTGCGCTTTTGGGTTATAGGTGTGCTGGGCAGGAAGCATCCGGAAATGGGATCGCCGGCACAGCTTCCCGCTTTCAAAGGATGGGCTGACCCATGTCACCATCTGCCGTGATGCGCCGGGAGATACCAGGGGCCACAGCTTGCGCGCATGTTCCCGGCTGCGAACGTCGCGCGCGGCGATCGTGGTCTGAAAGATCCCTTTCCGAGAGAAGACAACGATCGCCTCGTCCATTCTTCTCTTTCCGTTATTGCGATACGGCGGCGACTTTCGTGGCGCCATCCAGCTTGCGGTGGATCAGCGACACCAGCGTCAGAATGTCCAGTGCGTCCTGCTCGGACATAGGCCAATTCGTCTTGGGTGCATGGGCCAGCGGATTGCGCACGGCGCCAAAGAGGCCGATCAGCAGGTTAGCAAAGCCTTTCTGCTCGCTCTTTTCGGACTCGGTGGTGAGCGATCCCAAGGTGAGAACGGGTTGCTGGCCTGCGAATGCCTTGCTCACTAGGTCGGCGCCATCGCCGTTCAGGCCCGACAGCAGGCGAATCCGCTCCGCAACACCTTTCGTTGCCTCGAACACGGCATGGAAGTAGTTTTCGTCCAGCAGCTCGGCACGGCAATAGTTCAGCACTTCCGCGTGGACGACGCGGCTTTCGAGCGCAGCCTTTAGTCGTCCAACTCGGGCACACGCGGCATCAAGCGTCGTGGCCTTGTCGGCGTGCCCAACCTTACCGTCTTCGCGCACGTAGAAGCCGGAGAAGGCCAGGACGACATTGAGTTCGTCGCGCCGCCAGGTGAACGTCGCGGGGTCGCGGGCGTAGTTCACCGGGTTCATCGCGCGATTGATGAACATGATGAGATGGTTCCCGATCTGATGCCGGTTCTGCGCGCCAGCCAACGCATTGAACAACCGCTTCCATTTGGTGATGCCGGGCGACGTGTCAGCAACCTCTATTTCTTGCAGCAGGCGCTCGATCTGCGTTCCGCTCAGGCCCCGCTCAGTATCTGCAAGCACACGGCAAGCGGCTTCAAGATTCTGTGAGCTGAAAGGGTCAATTCGCGTCGCCAATGCCTGTCTCCCTCGTCAGGCATCAGATGATGGCCTGCAAGCCCTTGTCTGCAATGACGTTGAGCAGCTTGAGGGCCGGACCGGCCGGGCGAGTCTCGCCTTGCTCCCATTTGCGCACCGTCGAGGCTGTGGTGTGCAGGTGAAGCGCGAACACCGGCTGGCTGAATTTCAAGGCTTTGCGCAGGCGTTTGATGTCGGCAGCACCGAACTCCCGCACCGGTGGCGGGCAGATCGCGTCGAACTTGCGCATCGTCACCTTGCTGATCGCGCCCACTTCGTGGAGCGCAGCCAGGTCGCCACGCAGCGATTCAATGATCTTGCTCACAATGCACCTCCAATAACACGCCGGTCTGCAATGCTTTCGACAGGGCTTCCGCGGACAGTTCCAAGAACACCTTGCCTGCGAATTGCAGCGCCTTCTTTTCGTCCTGCGTGATGTTCGCCTTGTCGTTCTTCGGGAACCCATACAGGAACACGTAGCGGTTGCCGATCCTGGCCGATACCAGCGTGCGGTAGCCGCCGCTCTTGCCTCCGCCGGGGCGGGCCACCCGCTTCTTGTAGAGGGAGCCGCCCAAGTCCGCGTCGATCAGACCGCTTTCCATCTCTTGAACCGCCTTGCACAACGCGGCATCGGGCAGCTTCTCGCCCGACTGCCAGCGTGCAAAGTCCTTGCGCTTCAGGATGTCCGTCATTTCGACCTCCAAACTATACCCGAAACGGGCATACTTTTCCAGTCTCCGGTGTAGCACCTAGATAGAAGGGATGACCCGCCCGATTGTCGTGACGCCGGCACGACAATCGGAGCCGACGGGACGGGATGCCGGCCACCGGTCACGCGGGCATCCATGGCCGAAATCAATAGCGCATAGGCCGACCATGGCAGCGCGAAGACCTTGGCTAGCTCGGCGAGGCCGAATTTCCCAGACTCTGTCTGGGAAATCGCGGAACGGGGATAGTCGGCCGGCAAGGCGGCGGGAGGTTTCCCCGCCACTGAAAGCGTCTTCTTGCTCATGCCGTGGCCTCCGCAGGGCGCCGCGCGCCCGTGATGGCCTGCCGCCGGCTGGCCACCAGTTCGGCCGCATCGCGCACCGGCTTGTCCTCGGTGTGGACATAGTGCATGAACATCGCCACGGTCTTGTGGCCCGTCAGCTTCATGCCTACCTTGGTCGGCACGCCCGAATTGGCAATGTCGGTGGTCGAGCGATGGCGGATGCCGTGCGTGCCGACGTGCGGGACGCCGGCGGCCTTGAGCACCCGGCACCAGCCGCCGTAGTGCTCGCCAAAGGTCAGGTGCTTGGTCGGGTCGTTGGGCGACGGCAGGACATAGGGGCAGCCCTCCCGGCGCGGCGCCGTCGAAAACAGCCGGTAGGCTTCCGCGCTCATGGGCTTTGAAAGTCCGCCGGTCTTGCTGTCGGGCCAGACCACGCGCCGGTTCTCCAGATCGACCCAATCCCATTCGAGCGTGCAGATTTCGGAGCGGCGGCCAGCGAACTCGAATTGCAAGCGGATCGCCAGCGGGATGACGTAGTTCTCCAGTCCTTCCGCCTCCAGCTTCTCCAGATGGCGGAAGATCAGCGCCAGTTCGTCGTCCACGATGAGCCGGGTTTCCTCGCCGGGCGGGTACATCGGGACGTGGCGGCACGGGTTCGTGCCGTCCGGGCGATAGCCCCACACTTCGGCCAGGTTGAACATCTTGCGCAGCACGCCGAAGGCGTTGTTCGCCTCGGCCGGCTTGTAGGCCAGCTTTTCCATCAGCCCGGCAATGTCGGGCCGCTTCACGTCCTGCACCTTCTTGCGGCCGATCAGCGGGACGATGCAGCGGTCGATGACGGCCTGGTAGCCGCGCTGCGTGCTGGGCTTGTTGCGCTTCTTGGAGTAGTCCTCCATGAACTTCTTGCACAGCGCTTCGACCGTGGGCGCCTTGCGCGCCTCGGCCTTGGCGCCGCCGGGGTCGCCGCCCCGGCGAACCTCGGCCAGCCAGTCCTGCGCCATGACGCGGGCCTGCTCCACGGTCAGTTCCCCGAACAGGCCCAGCGAGGGCTTGCGGGGCTGCCCGGAGTTCGTGCGGTACTGGAGCATGAACACCCGGCGGCCCCTCGGGGTAATCTTGCACAGGAAGCCCGGCACCACGGTATCCCGTAGTTCGATGTCCTTGGCCTGGGGTTGCGCTGACTCTACGGCGGTCTTGGTGAGCTTGATCTTTGCCATGATGACTCCTTGGAACGACCCGGATTCCAAGAGCCAGATAGGAGCGGCGCGAGGGAAAACCGGGTCAAGTTTCAGAAAGCACCGGCATATGATGGACGCGCGTAAGCTCTTGATAAACCTGCTGTATCGAGCTACGGCGCAGTCCAGCGAAGTACCGGGCTGGAGTCATCGTCAAACAAAAAACCCGGCCGAGGCCGGGTTTTTCGCATGACCAGACAACGATCAGGAATCAGTCGCCCTGCTGCTTCTGCAGGTGCTCCCAGCGCTCCTGGGCGTCGATGGTGCGTTCGGCGGTGAGGCGCGCTTCCAGGCGCTCCAGGCCGATTTCTTCGCCGGTGTCGACGCAGTAACCGTAGTCGCCGGCTTCCAGGCGCTTCAGGGTGCTGTCGATCTTGCCGATCAGCTTGCGGTAGCGGTCACGGGTACGCAGTTCCAGCGAGTTTTCGGTCTCGCGGGTCGCGCGCTCGGCTTCGTCGCCGATGTCACGCACTTCCTCGCGCAGGTTCTCGATGGTCTGCTTGGACTCTTCCACCAGGTCCGCGCGCCAGTTCTGCAGGCGCTGACGGAAATACTCCTGCTGCAGCGGGCTCATGTATTCCTCTTCCGAGGACGGCTTGTAGCCAGCCGGCAGGATCGGGCGGCCGGTGGCCTCGTCGGTCTTGTACTCGACCACCTTGTACTTGCTGCGCGGGGCCGGTGCCGCCGAGCGGGCGGCGACGGCCACGGCAACCTTGCCGACAGGGCGCGACACGGTCTTCGGGGCGGAATCGGATTTCACGGCGGTTTTGGCAGGCGATTTCGAAACGGGCACGGGATTCTTGGATTGCGGGGCCTTCGAAGCAGCAGGAGCGGCGGCCGGGGCCGGCTTGGGGGCCGGTTGGGCTGCTGCCACTGCCACGGTCTTGGCCGGGACAGGCTTGGCCGGAGCCGGCTTGGGGGCAGGCTTCGGTGCGGACTTCACTACGGGGGCCGGGGTCGGCTTTGCGGCCGGCGCGGCAACATTCTTGGTGACTTTCTTTACAGCGGCAGGCGTGGCCACCGGTTTAGCCGCAGCAACCTTCTTCGCTGCAGGTTTGGCGACCGGCTTGGCCGCAGCCTTCTTCACCACCGCCTTCGGCGCCGGCTTGGCTGCTGCCTTCTTCGCCACCGGCTTGGTTGCCTTGACCGGCGTTTTCTTTGCGGTGGCCTTCCTGGCCGCCGGTTGCGAGGACGCTGCCTTGGTCGCCGGCTTGCTGGCCGGTTTCTTGGCAACGGGCTTTGCCGCCAACTTCTTCACAACAGGCTTGGCGGTTTTCTTGGCGGCCGTTGCGGCCTTCTTTGCAGTTTTTTTAGCAGCCACGAAACGCTCTTCCTTGGATTCCCCGGGGCCCGGGAAAGCGGGCCTTTATAGCCTACCCGACCCGCAGCAGCAACCTCGACCCCCTGCTCCATTCAGTCCTGGAGTCAAGGCGCCCTTGGAGGCAGTCCGACGAACACGGACCGCCTTGCGCGGTACGGAACCTGGCCAGCACCCGAAGGTACTGGTACCGGTCGCAGGCCATCGGCGACATGCGACCAACGGCCCATCCTGCACAAATGCGGCCTTCATGCCAACTGGCATAAGATGACTGGGTGATCTCGCGCCTGCTCATTGCCCTGCTGCGCTTCTACAAGCGCTTCATCAGCCCCCTGCTGGGGCCTCGCTGCCGTTTCGTGCCGAGCTGTTCTGAATACGCGATGGACGCCATCTCGCGGCACGGCCCGCTGCGCGGAAGCTGGCTGGCTGCGCGCCGGCTGGGCCGCTGCCACCCGTTCCATCCCGGCGGCTTCGACCCCGTGCCCGAGTCCCCCAACGCCCCCTCTTGCCGTTGCACAGGAAAACACTGACATGTCCTCCACCCTCATCACCAACGCCCGCATGGTCAACGAAGGCCGCACCTTCGACGGCGACCTGCGCATCGAGAACGGCCGCATCGCGCAGATCGGCAACGGGCTGGCGCCGCGCGACGGCGAGCAGGTGGTGGACGCAGCCGGACGCTGGTTGCTTCCGGGCATGATCGACGACCAGGTGCACTTCCGCGAACCGGGCCTGACCCACAAGGGCGACATCGCCAGCGAATCGGCAGCTGCGGTGGCCGGTGGCCTGACCAGCTTCATGGACATGCCCAACACCAATCCGCCGACACTGGATTCGACCATCCTGGAAGCCAAATACGAGCTCGCGCGCGGCCGCGCCTGGGCCAACTACGGCTTCTACCACGGCGCCAGCAATGACAACCTGGATGCCATCCGTGCGCTGGACCCGAAGAAGGCCCCGGGCGTGAAGGTGTTCATGGGCGCCTCTACCGGCAACATGCTGGTCGACAATCCGGAAACGCTGGACGCGATCTTCCGCGAATGCCCGACGCCGATCATCACGCACTGCGAAGACACGCCGATGATCGACGCCAACCTGAAGGCCTTCCAGGAGAAATACGGCGACGCGCTGACCCCGGACATGCATCCGGACATCCGCTCGCGCGAGGCCTGCATCAAGTCGACCCGCCTGGCGATGTCGCTGGCGCGCAAGCACGGCACCCGCCTGCATGTGCTGCATATCTCCACCGCCGACGAGTTGGCGCTGTTCGAGAAGGGCCCGCTGATCCGCGCCGACGGCAGCCGCAAGCAGATCACCGCCGAAACCTGCGTGCACTTCCTGCACTTCGCGCGCCCGGACTATGCGACCAAGGGCAACCTGATCAAGTGCAACCCGGCGATCAAGGAAGTGTCCGACCGCGAGGCGATCACCGCCGCGCTGGCCGACGACGTGCTGGACGTGCTGGCCACCGACCACGCGCCGCACACCTGGGAAGAGAAGCAGAAGCCCTACGCACAGGCGCCGTCGGGCCTGCCGCTGGTGCAGTACGCGCTGGTGGCCGCGCTGGAACGCGTGCACGAAGGCAAGCTGACCCGCGAGCAGGTGGTGCAGAAGTTCGCGCATGCGCCGGCACAGCTGTTCGACGTGGAAGAACGTGGCTTCCTGCGCGAGGGTTACTTCGCCGACCTGGTGCTGGTCGAGGACGTGCCGTTCACGGTCAAGCGCGAGGACGTGCTGTCCAAGTGCGGCTGGTCGCCGTTTGAAGGCACGACCTTCCGTTCGCGCGTGGCCTCCACCTGGGTCAATGGCCAACTGGTGTGGGACGGCAGCAAACTGGTGGGCGAGCCGGCCGGCCAGCGCATGACCTACGACCGCTGATGCGCTCCGCACTTCTGATCGGGGCGCTGCTGCTGGCCGCGCCCCTGTTCACCGCACCGTCGGCGCAGGCACAGGACGGCATCGGCAGCCTGATCGACAGCCGCGTGGTGTTCCCGGCCAGCGCATCGCAGGGCGCACTGGTGATCGGCAAGGTACCCGCCGGCAGCCGCGTGCAGTACGCCGGCCGCCAACTGCGGGTGAGCGGCTATGGCAGCGTGGTGTTCGGCATCGGCCGCGACGAGAAGGGTCCGCTGCGCGTGCAGGTGCAACGCCCTGACGGTGGCAGCGAGACCGCGACCATTGCGGTGACCCCGCGCGACTGGCCCACCGAGCGGGTCAACGGCGTGCCGCCGAAGACGGTCAACCCGCCGCCGGCGATTGCCGAGCGGATCAAGCGCGAACAGGCACAGGTGACCGCCGCGCGTGCCCGCGATGACGATCGCACCGACTTCACCCAGACCTTCATCTGGCCGGTGCAGGGCCGCATCAGCGGCCGCTTCGGCAACGCACGCGTGTACAACGGACAGCCCGGCGCAGGTCATTCCGGCATGGACATCGCGGTACCGACCGGCACGCCGGTGAAGGCGCCGGCGGCCGGCATCGTCACCTTCGCCGGCCCCGACCTGTACCTGACCGGCGGCACGCTGCTGCTCGACCACGGTTTCGGTGTCAGCTCCAACTTCCTGCACCTGTCGCGCATCGACGTAAAAGTTGGCGACCGTGTGGAACAGGGCCAGGTGATCGCTGCGGTCGGCGCCACCGGTCGTGCCACCGGCCCGCACCTGCACTGGGGCATGAACTGGTTCGATACCCGTATCGATCCGTTACTGGTGCTGGAACGGAAGTAACGCGCGACGAACGGCCGCCGGGCATGGCCCGGCGCTACCCGATTACCGCGCCCGGTAGCGCCGGGCCATGCCCGGCGAGCGCAGCGGCATCAGCCGCGCGCAGCCCACCACACACGCAGCAGGGTGCGTACCGGCGTGGCTTCGATCGGCTTGCCTGCCGCCTGCGCGGCAACGCGTGCACGCGCCAGGCTGGACCACACGCGGCGCGGCCGCGGGCCGGGCACGCGGCTGCCCCAGCCCTTCAACAGATGCTGCGCCCAGCGCTGTGCGGCCGTGCTGGCATCACCGTCCAGCAGGCTGCGCGGCACACCGGCTACGCCGGCATCCTGCAGGCGCTGGGCCAGGGTCTGCAGCTGCACCGCACGACCGGCGCCAGTTCGCGGCTTGTCCGCGAACAGGGCTGCCTCCACCGCAGCCACGGCTTCAGCGTAATGGGCCAGCGCACGCTCGGCACCGGCTGCATCCAGCGCGACGGTACGCGCTTCAACCAGATCGGGCAGCGCTTCGGCCAGTTGCGCCCACGGCGCACGCACCGGCTCCAGCAGGCGGCCCAGCGGGTGGCGCGAACGATGCGCGGCCCAGCTGCGCAGCTCCTCGCCCTACCACGCCAGCTTGGCGTCGGCCGGCAACGGGTCGCCGCTGGTGTTGAGCATGTCGTCGAATTCCTGCAGCAGCGCGAACCACGCCACCGCAAGCTCGCGTTGCGATTCGGCCACGAACGGGGCGGCCACCGACCATTCCGGCCAACGGCTGCGCCACTTGTCGAGGAAACTGTCCAGCGCGGTACTGCTCACTACGTGATTCCTTACGGCTGGGCCGGGGCTGCCGGCCGGGTCGGCCAGAGGCTGGCCAGTTGCAGAAGTTCGGCGTTCTCGACCAGCACGTCGGCCTGCCAGGCCAGCGGATCGTCGCTGTGCAGGCGATAGCCCCACAACGCCGCCACCGACGGCATGGCCGCGGCACGCGCGGCGATGATGTCGCGCTCGTCGTCACCCACGTACACGCAGTCTTCGGCGGCAATGCCGATGGCCTGCGCGGCGTGCAGCAACGGCAGCGGATGCGGCTTGCGTTCGGCCAGGCTGTCACCACCCACCAGTACCGCACAGCGCTGCTGCCAGCCGTGCTGCGGCAGGATCAAGCGCGCCAGGTATTCAGGCTTGTTGGTGACAATGCCCCACACCGTACCGGCATCGTCCAACGCGGCGAGCATGCCGGCCACGCCATCAAACAGCACTGCGTGCTGGCCGATCAATGCTTCGTAGCGCTGCAGGAATTCCGGGATCAGCGCGTCACGTGCGGCAACGTCCAGTTCCGGGAACGCAGCCGAGACCATCGCCCGCGAGCCCTTCGACACCACCGGGCGCAGCGCGGCCGGATCGATGGGTGCGCGTCCACGCTCGGCCAGCATCGCGTCGCAGGTGGCGACGAAGTCCGGCGCGCTGTCCAGCAGGGTGCCGTCCAGATCGAACAGCACCGCGCGCGGGAAGCGGGCCGCGGTCATGCCGGCTTGACCGCGTAGGCCAGGTAGTTGATGTCGGTACGGCTGCTCAGGCGGGCCTGGTTGCGCCACGGCTCGTAGGCCATGCCGCTGACATCCACCAGCTGCATGTCGGCCTCGCGCAGCCAGCGCGCCAGCTCGGCAGGCTTGATGAATTCCTGGTAGTGGTGCGTGCCCTTGGGCAGCAGCCGCGCCACGTACTCGGCGCCGACGATCGCCACCGCGAAGGCGGCGGCGGTGCGGTTGATGGTCGACAGGAACAGGTGGCCGCCCGGCTTCAGCAGGCGCTTGCAGGCCTCGATGATCGCGCCCGGGTCGGGCACGTGCTCGAGCATTTCCATGCAGGTGACCACATCGAAGCTGCCCGGCTGCTCGGCGGCCAGATCTTCGGCAGCCTGCACCCGGTAATCGACCTTGGCGCCGCTTTCCAGCGCATGCAGGCGCGCGACCTTGACCAGTTCCGGGGCCAGGTCGATGGCGGTGACGTCAGCACCGGCCTGGGCCAGCGCTTCACTCAACAGGCCGCCACCACAACCGATGTCGAGCACGCGGGCACCGCGCAGCGGCACGCGATCGGCCACGTACTGCAGGCGCACCGGGTTCAGCGCATGCAGCGGCTTCTGCGGGCCGTCAGCGTCCCACCAGCGGTTGGCCAGCGCGGCGAACTTGTCCAGCTCGGCCTGATCGAAATTGGAGGAAGCGTGGGGGGCAGTCATGAGGGGTCCTTGCGGCGCCGGGGTTCAGGCGCGGATATGACGGATGCGCTCGCGCCACTGGCGCGCGTTGGCGATGATGCCCGGCAGGTCCATGCCGACCAGCTCGCGCTGCACCAGCTTCGGCTTGCCGGCGATCCAGACATCGCTGACCTGCTGGCGGCCGGTGGCGTACACCAGCTGCGACAGGACGTTGTGCAGCGGCTGGGTTTCCAGCGCGGACAGGTCGACGCAGACCAGATCGGCCTGCTTGCCGACTTCGATGGAACCGATGCGGTCGCCGAAGCCCAGTGCGCGGGCGCCACCCAGGGTGGAGGCGCGCAGCGTGGTCGCCGCATCGAGCGCGGTCGCATCGTCGGCCACGGCCTTGGCCAGGATCGCCGCGGTGCGGTTCTCGCTGAACATGTCCAGGTCGTTGTTGCTGGCGCAGCCATCGGTGCCGATCGCCAGGTTCACGCCGGCGCGCTGCAGGGCGCAGGCCGGGCAGAAACCAGAGGCCAGCTTCAGGTTCGATTCCGGGCAGTGCACCACGCTGACGCCACGTTCGGCGCACAGGTGGATTTCCGCATCGGTCAGCTGGGTCATGTGCACCGCGATCAGGCGGTCGTTGACCAGGCCGAGCCGATCCAGCCGCGCCAGCGGGCGCTGGCCGTGCAGCTTGATCGAATCGTTGATCTCCTGCGCGGTCTCGTGGGTGTGCAGGTGCACCTGCATGTCGAGCTGGTCGGACAGCATCCGCACCCGCTCGAAGTTGGCATCGTTGACCGTGTAGGGCGCATGCGGCGCGAACGCGGTGCCGATCAGCGGATCGGTGCGCCACTGGTCGTGCAGTTCACCGGCCTTGGCAAAGTATTCGTCATCGGTCTTGGCCCAGGCGGTGGGGAAATCGATGATGACCGCGCCCACCAGCGCGCGGAAACCGTGCTTCTTGTAGACCGCGGCCTGCACGTCGCCGAAGAAGTAGTTCTCGTTGGCACAGGTGGTACCGCCGCGCAGCATCTCGGCGATGGCCAGAGTGGTGCCGTCGGCAACGAATTCGGGGCCGATCACCGCCGCTTCCACCGGCCAGATGTGCTGCTGCAGCCAGGTCATCAGCGGCAGGTCGTCGGCGACGCCGCGCAGCAGCGTCATCGGGTTGTGCGTGTGCGCATTGACCAGGCCCGGCATCAGGGCAGCCTCGGGGCGGCTCACCACCTGGGCGGCGCGGAACCGCGCGCGCGCCTCGGCACGCGGCAGGATGGCCACGATTTCACTGCCACGCACGGCAACGGCATGGTCTTCCAGCACCACCGCGTGCGGCTCGATCGGAACGACGTAACCGGCTTCGATGAGCAGGTCGCAGGCTTCGGGGAGGTGCGGGCTATCGCTCATGCGGGCTCACTGGCTGTGGGGCGAGATACTTCTGGGGGACACGCCCCTGAGTCAGGGGCTGCCGCGAAGCGGCGGGGTCTGGAGACTCGTGAAGCGGGGCCCATGATCTGCCGAAGCAGATCATGGGAGCGCCAGCGCGAATGCGATGGCGCGTACCCGGCCAGCGGCCGGCACTACCGTAATCCGGCTGCGCCGGATTACTTGACGCGTGCGGAGTATTCGCCCGAACGGGTGTCGACGCGGATCACTTCTTCCTGGTTCACGAACAGCGGCACGCGGACCACGGCGCCGGTTTCCAGGGTGGCCGGCTTGCCGCCGCCGCCCGAGGTGTCGCCACGGACGCCCGGATCGGTTTCGGTGATCTTCAGTTCAACGAAGTTCGGCGGCTGCACGAAGATCGGCTCACCGTTCCACAGGGTGACCACGCAGGACTCTTCGCCCTTCAGCCACTTCTCGGCGCCGCCCATGCCGGCCTTGGTGGCCTGGACCTGCTCGAAGGATTCCGGGTCCATGAAGTGCCAGTACTCACCGTCGCTGTACATGAAGTTCATGTCGGTATCGACGACGTCGGCTGCATCCAGCGAGTCGGTCGACTTCATGGTGACTTCCTGGGTACGGCCGTCCTTGATCAGGCGGTACTTCACGCGGGTGAAGGCCTGGCCCTTGCCCGGCTTGACGTATTCGGTGTCGATGATGACGGCCGGTTGGTTGTTGACCAGGATCTTCATCCCGTTCTTGACGTCGTTCATGCCGTAGCTGGCCATGCGTAAACTCCTGAGTGGCAAAAACGCCGCGGGTGCGGCGAGCCGTTAGAATGGAAAGCCCACCGGATGCCGGTGGGCGACTGTTTTTCTGCCCCCATGATAACCGCAGGCCCCCTCTCCATGCAGCTTTCCGCCTTCCCACGGCCCCAGTCGCCAGGTACGCCCGCGCGCTGGCAGCAGCTCTGGCGCCAGGCGCTGCGTGACCCGCACGCCCTGCTGGCCCGGCTGCAGCTGGACCCGGCCGCGCTGGGCGTCTCGGAGGCGGCCATGGCACAGTTCGCGCTGCGCGTACCGGAGGGCTTCGTGGCCCGCATGCGCCCCGGCGATGCGGCCGACCCGCTGCTGCGCCAGGTGCTGCCGGTCGACGAGGAAATGCGTCCGGCACCCGGGTTCAGCTTCGACGCGGTGGGCGATGGCGCGGCCAAGAAGGCCACCGGGGTCATCCAGAAATACCGCGGTCGCGCCCTGCTGGTCGCCACCGGCAGCTGCGCGATCAACTGCCGCTACTGCTTCCGCCGCCACTTCGACTATGGCGCGGAAAACGCCGCCAAGGGCGGCTGGCAGGAGGCCGTAGCCGCCATCGCCGCTGACCCGGACATTGACGAAGTGATCCTGTCCGGCGGTGACCCGCTGTCACTGGCCACCCACAAGCTGGTCGAACTGACCGATGCGCTGCGCGGAATCCCGCACCTGCGCCGCCTGCGCATCCACAGCCGCCTGCCGATCGTGCTGCCGGAACGGGTGGACGAGGAGCTGCTGGCCTGGCTGGGCAGCCTGCCCTGGCCGCTGGCGATCGTGGTCCACGCCAATCACGCCAATGAATTCGACGCCAGCGTGGACGCAGCGATGGCCCGCCTGCGCGGTACCGGCGCCCAGCTGCTGAACCAGGCGGTGTTGCTGCGCGGGGTCAACGACAGCGTGCAGGCCCTGCAGGACCTGAGCGAGCGCAGCTTTGCTGCTGGCGTGCTGCCCTATTACCTGCACCAGCTGGACCGGGTCGAGGGCGTGGCCCACTTCGAAGTGGACGACACCCAGGCCAAGGCGCTGATTGCCGGCCTGACCGCACGCCTGTCCGGCTACCTGATCCCCAAGCTGGTGCGCGAACTGCCCGGCGACCCAAGCAAGCGCCCGCTGTAACAAAAAAGGGGACGGAGGGAATTAAGTCGCTTATGCATTTGCGACTTAATTCCCTCCGTCCCCTTTTTGGGGGTCAGACGCCCGATTCGATCATCCGCACCACTTCGGTGGCGGTCACCGGGTGGCTCAGCCAGTAGCCCTGGCCAAGGTCGCAGCCGCGCTGCGCCAGCAGCTCGAACTGTGCCTGCTGCTCGATGCCCTCGGCCACCACGGTGATGCCCAGCGCGTGGGCCATGGCGATGATCGCCGTGGTCAGCGCAAGGTCGTCAGGATCGCGCTGCATGTCGGCAACGAAGCTCTTGTCGATCTTCACGCCGTCCACGGGCACCTGGCGCAGATGACTGAGCCCGGAGAAGCCCGTACCGAAATCGTCCAGCCACACCTTCACGCCGGTGCGGTGCAGCTTGTCCAGCAGCTGCGCGGCAACCATCTCGTCGCCGATCACGGCGGTTTCGGTCAGCTCCAGGTGCAGGCGCGACGCCGGCAGCCCGGACTCATGCAGGCACTGCGCGACCAGTGCCGGCAGTTCGCCGCCACGCAGCTGCCGCGGTGACACGTTGACCGACACGAACAGATCATCGCCCGCTGCCCCGCGCGGCCACTGCGAGGCCTCCATGCAGGCCGCACGCAGCACCTTCGGGCCGATGATCTCGATCAGGCCACTCTGCTCGGCCACCTCGATGAACACCGAGGGCGGGATCGTGCCCAGTGTCGGATGCTGCCAGCGCAGCAGTACTTCAACGCCGACCATGCGGCGGTCGCGCATGCGGAAGATCGGCTGGTAGGCCAGGCGCAGCTCACCGCGCTCCCAGGCGCCGCGCAGCTCCTGTTCCATATGCACGCGACGCTCGACCGCATGGTCCATCGCCCGGCTGTAATAGCGATAGCAGTTCTTGCCGGCCATCTTCGCCTGGTACATGGCGATGTCGCCGTTCTTCAGCAGCGTGGTCGCATCGGCAGCATCGTCGGGGAACAGGGTCACGCCGATCGAGGTGCCCAGGAACAGTTCCCTGCCCTGCACCACCAGCGGCTTGCCCAGCTCGCGCACCAGCACTTCGGCCAGCAGCCGCGCATTGGCCGCCACGTCGCCATCTCCGACCAGGATCACGAACTCGTCGCCGCCGAAGCGGGCCAGCAGGGCTTCATCGCCCCCGGCCTCGGTGACCGCGCGGCCGATACGCTGGGCGAACTGCAGCAATGCCTCATCGCCGGCCTCGTGGCCAAGGGTGTCATTGACCCGCTTGAAATCGTCGATATCGGCGAACAGAAGGCCCAGCCGGTGATTGGCGGCACGGGCCGCCATCAACCGATGATCAAGCGCCTCGCGGAATGCCAGCCGGTTGGTCAGCCCGGTCAGCGCGTCGGTATAGGCCATGCGCCGCACTTCGCGGTCATGGCGTGCGATCGCATCGCGCATCCGGGCGAAACCGCGGACCAGTTCGCCGACCTCGTCGTCGCGGGTGTTCTCGGCCAAGGGTGTCTGGTAGTCACCGGCCTCGATGCGGCGGGCGGCGACGGCAAGATCACGGATCGGCGCGACCAGGGTGCGCTGCACGTACAGGATCACCACCACGCCGATCACCACCAGCAGGCCCAGCATCAGCAGCAGCCAGCCCAGGTGACGGCTGCCGACCTGCTGCAGGCGCTCGCCCAGGGTGGCGTTGGCCGCCTGCTCGCGCTGCTGCACCTCATCCAGCGCCATGCCGACCCGGACGCCGCCAATGCGCTGGTTGCCGATCATGATCGGCATGGTGTTGTCGAGCACCTTCGGTGACTCCTGCACGACCAGCATCTGCGCGGCCGCGGCCTTGGGTGCCAGTGGATCGGCCATCGGCTGACCGAATCCAGACACCTCGACCGAGCCATCGTGTACCAACCGGCCGCGTTCATCGAACACCAGTACATAGCGCACCACGGGCTGGCGCGCGGTACTGCGCACCAGTACGCCCACCTGGTCCAGGTCACGGTAGTACAACGGGTTGGCCAGCGCGTCGGACAGCTCACGCGCCATCGCCTCGCCGCGGCTGCGCACGCTGCGGTCGAACAATTCATGGATGACGCCGCCGCTGAGGTTGCGCACCTCGCCCTGCATCGCGGCCTGCCGCCCCAACAACACCGCAAGGATCGCGATCACCACGACCATCGCCCCGCCCATCGCGAGCAGGAACCGGGCCTGCATCCCCGAGCCAAGCCACTTCATTCCACTTCCATCCGCACGCGCGTCAATCCTTGTTTCAATTCATCCAACCGCTGCTGCGCATGCGCATCGACGCGGTGGAACCCGGAAGTGCCAAAAAACCGATGCAGCGCCCCCTGTGCCTGCGGGTCGCTGGCTGCCTGCAGCAGCACTTCCTGCAGGCGATCGCGCACGCGTGGATCAAGGTCGGCGCGGACCATCTCCACCGCACGCGGGTAGGGCTCGGTGCGCAGCAGCTCGCGGAAGTCGCGCCGGAACGCTGCCGGCATCCGCCGCTCGTCGTTCCAGTCCACGCTGCTCACCGCCCCCACGTCAACCACCCCCTTGTGCACGAACGTCGCGATGTTCAGCTCGCTGCGTGCAAACACGTAACCCACACTGTCCCGGCCCGGCATGTCCCATGCACCGGCCAGGATCTGGGGCGACAGGCCCTCCTGCAGCAACGTCATCACCGGCACCAGATAGGCACTGGTGGACGCCGTGTTCTGCAGGGCCAGGCGATGGCCCCGCAGATCCTGCACGCGCTGGATCGGGCTGTCGCGGCGCACGAAGAACACCGTCTGGTAATCACGCACGCCGTTGCGCTCGGTCAGCAGCAGTGGACGGGCGCCACTGCGCTGGCCCAGCGCCACCGCCGTACCGGAGGTTTCCGTGACCCAGTCGACCCTGCCCCGCCGCAGATAGCTGGCCATCTGCTGCGGGTCGCGTGCCATCAGGATCCTCCCCTCCTTGATGCCAACGTCGTGCATGCGCGCCACCACGTAGTCCAGCAATGGTTGCAGCTGCTCGTAATGGGCCTTGGGATCATCGCTGATCCGGCCCAGCACCAGCACCGGGTCCGGTGCTGCACGCACCGTCCCGGCCAGCAGGACCATGGCCAGGCTCAGCAGTCCCCCCTGCATTGCCTTTCGCAGACCCGACACAGGCTTCATCCCCCCTGGGTATCCGGACAGACTACCCGAAAAAATGAGAACGTCGTCAGCTGTCCTTGCCGCCTGCCTGGGCCAGTCGCGCCATGCGCTGGGTGTCGGCGAGGATGCCGCGCAGCAGGCGCACTTCCTGCTCGCTCGGCTCACTGCGCAGGAACAGGCGGCGCAGCTTGCGCATCGCCGATTCCGGGGCGCGGCCCTTGTGGAAATCGATCTCGTCCAGCGTGTCGCCAAGCTGGGCGAAGAAGCTCTCCATCTGCTCGTGGCTGGCCGCCTGTTCGCGGAAGCCGGGCTCGGCATCGGTGGCCGGCTGCGCGCCCAGCAGCTGCATGCGCGTTTCATAGGCCAGCACCTGCACGGCGGCAGCCAGGTTGAGCGAGCTGAACTCCGGGTCGGACGGGATGTGCACCGCTGCATGGCAGAGCTGCAGTTCCTCGTTGGTCAGGCCGGTGCGCTCACGGCCGAACACCAGCGCCACCTCGGCGCCCTCGCCGGCCTTGGCCACCGCGCGGGCAGCGGCATCGGCCGGCAGGTACTCCTCCAGCTGGACGCGGCGTGCGCGGGCGGTGCAGCCCAGCACCAGGCGGCAATCGGCCACCGCCTCGGCCAGGGTGGCCACCACCGGGGCATCCCCCAGCACGTCTTCGGCACCGGCCGAGCGGCGGAAGGCCTCCTCGTCCAGTGGCTTTTCGGGGGCAACCAGCACCAGGCGGGCCAGGCCCATGGTCTTCAGGGCGCGGGCGGCGGCGCCCATGTTGCCGGGGTGCTGGGTACCGACCAGGACGAATCGGAGGCGGGTGGCGGCAGGAAACTGGGACATGAACAGGGAAAAGGTCGAGCTGGACGATGACCAATGGTAAACTGTGCGGCCGGCCACTGCGCCGGACCCGCTCTTTTCCCCCGCCAGTCCATCTCTTCTGCCTTTCCGGGAGCCCACGCCATGCAGAAACCCGCCGTAACCGTCATGGTCAAGGCCGCCCGCCTCGCCGGCAACGTCCTGTTGCGCAACATCAACAAGCTCGAGGCACTGAACGTGGTGCAGAAGGGCCGGATGGACTACGCCAGCGAAGTGGATGCGGACGCGGAAAAGGTCATCGTCAAGGAACTCAAGCGCGCCTACCCCGAATACGGTGTATTCGGCGAGGAAGGCGGCGTGCAGGGCGAGCGTCGCCACATGTGGGTCATCGACCCGCTGGACGGCACCAGCAACTACCTGCGCGGCGTGCCGCACTACTGCGTGTCGATCGCCCTGGTCGAGAACGGCGAGCCGACCGATGCGGTCATCTTCGACCCGCTGCGCAATGAACTGTTCACCGCCAGCCGTGGCGCCGGCGCCGTGCTGAACGACCGCCGCATCCGCGTGGCCGAACGCAAGGATCTGGAAGGCACCATGATCCACACCGGCTTCGCTCCGCGTGAGCGCAACCGCGCCAGCGCTCAGCTGAAGGCGGTCGACGCCCTGCTGGTGCACGGCGAAGACATCCGCCGCACCGGCTCGGCTGCACTGGACCTGGCCTACGTGGCCTGCGGCCGCGCCGACGCCTACTTCGAAGCCGGCGTGAAGGCCTGGGACATCGCTGCCGGCCTGCTGCTGGTCCGCGAGGCCGGTGGCAAGGTCTGCGACTTCAAGGGCGCGACCCTGGGCCGCATGGACAACCGCGGTCCGGAGACCCACCAGATCGTGGCCGGCAACCTGAAGGTGGCCGAGTCGCTGCAGAAGGTGCTGGTCAACACCGGTTACGCGGCGGAGTTCGACGCGAAGTTCTGATCTGCGCGTAGACGCGGTTCATGGAGACGGCACCTGCGAAGGTGCCGTTTTCGTTTGTGCGCACGGAGATTCGTTTCCGCGACCGCGGAGGGGTGTCACTTTCTTTGCGCGCAAAGAAAGTAACCAAAGAAACGCTCCGCCAGCCGCGAGCCGTCGCTACGCGCCGGTACCCTGCGCTTCTCGGCGAATCAGGGGACGGCGCCGAACTCGCTGCGCTCAAACATCGGCGCCTCTTCGCCCCTGATTCCCCTGCGATGCTCGGCTCGCTTGAAGGCGGACCCAAGGTCAAATGCCACAGCTGCACCCAGTAGGTCCACGCCATGCGTGGATGCCGTTGCCGTTGCCGTTGCCGTTGCCGTTGCCGTTGCCGTTGCCGTTGATCTTGACCTTCCAGTCCGCCTTGAGCGAGCCGAGCACCGCAGGTCCGGCGAGGGCGAAGAGGTGCGGGTGTCTGAGCGCAGCGAGTTCCCGCACCGTCCCTCGACGGACCGAGGAGCGCAGGGTACCGATGCGCAGCATCGGCTCGCGCCCCGGCGGCGTGTTTCTTTGGTTACTTTCTTTGCACGAGCAAAGAAAGTGACACCCCTCCGCGGTCGCGGAAATGATCCCGGCACCACCGATGCGTGCGCGCACAAACAAAAACGCCCGGCGCGAGGCCAGGCGTTCCTGCGCTACCGTGGAAGTACGGAGGCTTACGCCACCGTCGACGCCCGCAGCGCGGCGATGCGCTCTTCCAGCGGCGGGTGACTCATGAACAGCTTCTTCGCCGTCGAACCGGCAATACCGAACGCCGCGATCTGCGTCGGCAGCGTGCTCTGGCCGTGGTTGAGCTGCAGGCGCTCCAGCGCGGCGATCATCTTCTGGCGGCCGGCGAGCGAGGCACCGCCTGCGTCGGCGCGGAACTCGCGATGGCGCGAGAACCACATCGAGATCATGGTGGCGAACAGGCCGAACACCATCTCCAGCACGAACACGATGATGTAGTACGCAAAGCCGCGGCCGCCGCCTTCGCGGTTGCCCGACAGCGCGCTGTCGATGATGCCGCCAACCACGCGCGCCAGCACGATCACGAAGGTGTTCAGCACACCCTGCAGCAACGCCATGGTGATCATGTCACCGTTGGCGACGTGGGCGATCTCGTGGCCCAGCACCGCTTCGGCTTCGTCTTCGCTCATGTTGTGCAGCAGGCCGGTGGACACCGCCACCAGCGCGTTGTTGCGGTTGGCACCGGTGGCGAAGGCATTGATCTCCGGACCTTCGTACACGGCCACTTCCGGCATGCCGATGCCGGCCGCCTTGGCCTGGCGCTCGACGGTAGCCAGCAGCCAGCGCTCGGTCTGGTTGCGCGGCTCGGTGATGACCACCGCACCGGTGGAGCGCTTGGCCATCCACTTGGACAGCAGCAGCGAGATGAAGGAGCCACCGAAACCGAAGATGCCGGCCATGATCAGCAGGCCGCTCATCTTGCTGGGGTCGGTTCCCAACAGCGACATCACGATGCTGGCCAGGATCAGCACGGCAAAGTTCGTGGCCAGGAAGAGGGCAATACGGGTGAACATGGGAAATTCCGGCTCGGAAGGGGTCGATATCGATCAATTTGCGGTGCGGTCAGCTTGAATTCAAGCGCCAACCTGACCGACGATTCAGCCAGCATGACCTCCCCCATTCCCTGCGGCCGTTTCGCCCCTTCGCCGACCGGCCTGCTCCACCCCGGATCCCTGCTCGCCGCCTTCGGCAGCTGGCTGCTCGCCCGCCATCACGGCGGCCTGTGGCGGCTGCGCGTCGAAGACGTCGACCCGCCGCGCACCGTGCCCGGTGCGGCGGAATCACAGCTGCAGGCGCTGGCCGCGTTCGGCCTGGTCCACGATGGCCCGGTACTCTGGCAGAGCACGCGCGGCGAGGCCTACCAGGCCGCGCTGGATGAACTGCTCGCCAGCGACCAGGCCTTTGTCTGCCACTGCAGCCGCAGCGAGCTGGCTGCCAGCGGCGGCATCCATCACCGCTGCGTAGCCCGGCAACCACGACCGGACCCGGCCGTCCGCTTCCGCGTGCCGCCCGGCAGCCTTGTGCACTTCGACGATGGCCTGCGCGGCCCGCAGCAGCAGGACGTGCATGCCGAGGTCGGCGACTTCGTGCTGCGCCGCGCCGATGGCTGTTGGGCCTACCAGCTGGCGGTGGTGGTCGATGACGCCGCGCAGGGGGTGACCGAAGTGGTGCGCGGTGCCGACCTGCTCGACTCCACCGCACGGCAGATCCTGCTGCAGCAGGCGTTGGGCCTGGCGGTGCCGCGCTACTGGCACTTGCCGCTGCTGCTGGATACACCGGGCCACAAGCTGTCCAAGTCACTGGCGGCGCTGCCGGTGGATAGCGAATGCCCGCTGCCGGTGCTGCGCCAGCTCTGGCAGCTGCTCGGCCAAGCCCCTGAGGCGCTGGCGCAGGCACACGATCTGGACGCGCTGCTGGCCGCCGCTCGGCGGGCCCTCGACCCGGCGCGGTTGCCGCGTAGCGACATCCTGTTGCCTGCCGGCGCACTTTCCGCGCCGATGTTGCAGAATCACCCTTCCCCCACCTGATACCCGGACAGCACTCCATGACATCTCGCGTCGCACTGGTCACCGGCGGAACCGGCGGCATCGGTACCGCCATCTGCCAACGCCTGGCCGACCAGGGCCACCGGGTCGCCACCAACTACCGCGACGAGGCCAAGGCCCGCGCCTGGCAGCAGGCGATGACCGAACGCGGCTACAGCGTGTCGATCTTCCCGGGCGATGTCTCCGATCCGGACAGCGCCGAAGCACTGGTGCGCGCCGTCGAGGCCGAACTGGGTCCGGTCGAGATCCTGGTCAACAACGCCGGCATCACCCGCGATACCACCTTCCACCGCATGCGCGCGGACCAGTGGCACGATGTGATCAACACCAATCTCAATTCGGTGTTCAACGTCACCCGTCCGGTCATCGAGGGCATGCGCCGCCGCGGCTGGGGCCGGGTCATCCAGATCAGCTCGATCAACGGCCTGAAGGGCCAGTACGGTCAGGCCAACTACGCGGCGGCCAAGGCCGGCATGCACGGCTTCACCATCTCGCTGGCCCGCGAGAACGCCGGTTTTGGCATCACCGTCAACACCATTTCGCCCGGCTACGTCGCTACCGACATGGTGATGGCGGTGCCGGAGGAGGTGCGTGCCAAGATCATCGCCGACATCCCCACCGGACGCCTGGGCAAGCCGGAGGAAATCGCCTACGGCGTCTCGTTCCTGGTCGCCGATGAAGCCTCGTGGATCACCGGTAGCAACCTGGACATCAACGGCGGCCACCATATGGGTTGGTAAGCCGCGCAGCGGGCCATCGCGGCGAACGCCGCCGGCCCCTGCCAAGAGTCATGCTGCGCAGCACGCAAACCCTTGTTGCGCAACATGATCGCCGCCGAAAGCCAAGCCTGGCGGGGGCTGAGGCGGTTGCAACGGCTGCTGCACTGCGCCATGCTGCGCGTCTACTGTGACGAGTACCGCTTCATGGCTGCGACCCGCATCATCAAGAAGTATCCGAACCGCCGTCTCTACGACACCGAGATCTCCAGCTACATCACCATCGAGGACGTGCGCCAGCTGATCCTGGACGGTGAAGACTTCGAAGTCCGCGACGCCAAGAGCGGCGACGATCTCACGCGATCGGTCCTGCTGCAGATCATCGCCGACCAGGAACAGGACGGCGAACCGATGCTGTCCACCCAGCTGCTGAGCCAGCTGATCCGCTTCTACGGCGATTCCCTGCAGGGCTTCATGGGCAACTACCTGGAGCGCAGCATGCAGGTCTTCCTCGACCAGCAGCAGCAGTTCCGCCAGCAGATGGGCAACCTGCTGGGCCAGACCCCGTGGGCGATGATGAACCAGCTGACCGAGCGCAACCTGGAGTTGTGGCAGGAATTCCAGCGCAACATGGGCACCGGCTTCGGTGGCCCGCGTCCGGGCGGCACCGGAACGGGAACCGGCGCAGGTACCGGCAACAAGCCGAACGAACCGGGCACCGGCACCGGTGGCAAGACCCGCCGCTGAGCTGCTGCAACGGCTGATACGAAAACGGCGCGCCCCTGGCGCGCCGTTTTGTTTGGCATCGCGCCAACGATACGTCAGCGTTTCGCCTTGCACCCCGTGCATACGCGCTCGACCTTGTAACCCTTCGCCTTCAGCTTCTCGACCACGCCGTCGTTGCCCAGCAGGTGCAGCGTGCCCACCACCACCAGCGTACCGCCCTGCCCTGCCTGCAGGTACGGCAGCAGCTTCGGCACCCAGGCGTCATTGCGGCCGGTATTGATGCGCTGATACAGCTGCGGATACTGCTGGCGCATTTCCGCCGCCATCCGGGTCCACAGCACGCGCTCGTCACCGCGGCGCCAGGCGTCGTGCAGCTGGCGTGCCTGCTCGTCGGCCTTGCCGGCCTGGTCCAGCGCTTCGGCCAGCATCTGCCGCTGTTCCTGCAGCGTCATTCCGTCGAGCATGCCGATCTGGGTGTCGATGTCTTCCAGTCCCGCAGTCTTGCGCCCGGTCTTCTGCGCACGCTCCATGAAGTGACGGTCCAGGCCCAGTGCCGGGTCCAGGCCCAGCTTCTGCATCTGCCCGACCGAAATGCTCAGGCCGACAAACCACGGCTTCATCCCCTGCATCTGCGCCAGCGGCAGCTTGTTTTCGGTGGCGAACACCTGCAGCTTCTGCCAGGTCGCGGCATCGAGATCGCGCTTGAGCTCGCTGCCATCGGTGCGCACCGCAGCCTGCACCATGCGGCTGGCCAACTGTGGCGACTGCATGTCTTCCGGCGACAGTTCGAACACGACCCGCTGCGAAGCCTCGAACGCCTGTTCGACATCGGGCGACAACGGGTAGTCCTGCGGCTTCAGCAGGTGGAAGGAACCGAGCAGGTAGAGGCGCGAATCGCCCGGACCGGTCACTTTCCACAGCAACGGCACCGGCGGCTTGGCCGCCGCTGCGCCAGTGGTATCGGCTTGCACGGTACGCGCTGCAACCAGCGGTGCCAGCGCACAGGCCGCCAACAGAACGGAGGCACGCAACAGGGATCTGATCGGCATATCAGCCTTCTCCTTCAGGCAGGTGGTACGCCTTCTCGCCTGCTTCCACACGCAGGTCCAACCGGTTTTCGGGTGGCGCCAACGGGCAGGTCGCGTAGGCGGTGAACGCACACGGTGGGTTGTAGGCATGGTTGAAATCGATGCGCACGGTGCCATCGGCAGCGGGGGCATCGGTATCCAGATAGCGACCGGCCGGATAGCTGCCACGGCCACTGGTGCGATCGGCAAAGATCAGGAACAGCGGCTGCCCCGGCGCACCGATCGCCTCCAGCCGCCAGCTGCGACCATCACGCTGGAACTCGACCGCGCCGGCATTGGGCATTTCGGTGGTCAGGCCGGTGATGTCGACGATGGGCAGGGTCTTGCCCGGCGGGTGCGCGATGAAGCGCGCCTGCACCTGCCAGTCCGGGCCGCCCGGCCAGTACTCCAGCCCACCGAAATCGCGACGTGCCGGCGCATCGGCGTGCTTGACCCGCAGCGCATCGCGCGGACCGCGGCGGATGATGCTGAGCTGGCCTTTGCCGCCATCGAAAGCCAGCAGCGTCGGCTGCGCATCCTTGTCGGTGTCGATGCGGATGCGGCCGCGCACCGGCTGGCCATCATGGCTGACATCCACACCGGCTTCGGGCGTGAACCACCATTGGCTGCCTTCACGGCGCAGCAGGCCCAGCTTGTCCGGCCCAACCGCCAGGCGGATGCCATTGGTCGCGCCGCTGCCGACGAAGTGGGATTTGTTCTGCAGCCAGTGCAGGCCGACCAGCGCGGTCCAGCCATCGGGCCGGGTCAGGTCCTGATAGCGTGCCACCCGCCACTGCTGCTGCTCGGCGGCATAGGACGGATCCTCCGCGGCCGAGGCCGGTGCCGGCGGCGTTGCCGGGCTGCAGGCGGCCAACACCAAAGCGGCCAGCAGGCCGCCCATTCCCCGATAACGCATCGATGCTCCCCTCAACGTCCGCGCAGGAACCAGCGGTCGATCTCCGCCAGCGAAAAACGGGCCCAGGTCGGCCGGCCGTGGTTGCACTGGCCGGACCGCTCGGTGATTTCCATGTCGCGCAGCAGCGCGTTCATTTCCGGCACGGTCAGGCGCCGGTTGGCGCGCACCGCCCCATGGCAGGCCATGGTCGACAGCAGTTCGTCGCGTGCACTGGCCACGCGCCGGCTCTGGCCGTGTTCGCGCAGGTCGGTCAGCACATCGCGCAGCAGGCCTTCCGGTTCGGCATGCGCCAGCAGCGCCGGAATGCTGCGCACGTGCAGCGCACCGGGACCGGCACGGGTCACTTCGAAGCCCAGTGCGGCCAGGGTTTCACTTTCATTCTCGGCGGTGTCGGCTTCGCGCTCGCCCACTGCGAGCGTGATCGGCACCAGCAGCGGCTGCGACTGCAGGCCGATGCCATCGTGCGCGTTCTTCAGCCGCTCGTAACCGATGCGTTCGTGTGCCGCATGCATGTCGACCACGATCAGGCCTTCGGCGTTCTCGGCCAGGATGTAGATGCCATGCAGCTGCGCGATCGCGTAGCCCAGCGGTGGCACGCCAGCGTCGGCACTGGTGACCGGCAGCCCGTTCTCGGTCGGCATCGGCGGCAGCGCAGCACCGCGTTCGGCGCCGGCCGGTGCGGCATACAGCGCGGCATAAGCCGCCGGTGCATCGGCCACCTGCAATCCCAGCGGTTGCTGCGGGCGCCAACCCGAGAATCCACCACCGCCACCACTCGAACCGGCCCCCGGTGCGGCACCGCGTACCAGACCGAAACCGGAGGCGCCCGCACTGGAGAGCATCGGTGCCGCGCCTGCATCCACCGGATGCGCGGAGCCGGCGCCGATGTCCTGCACCGACATGCCGGCGCGGGTATCGGCCAGCGCATCCTTCAGGGTGCGGTAGACGAAATCATGGACCAGCCGCGAGTCGCGGAAGCGCACCTCGTGCTTGGCCGGATGCACGTTGACGTCGACGCGGGTCGGGTCAAGTTCCAGGAACAGCACGTAGGCCGGTTGGCGGCCGTGATACAGCACATCGCCATAGGCCATCTTCACGGCGTGGGCGACGCTACGGTCGCGCACCGAGCGACCGTTGACGTACAGGTACTGCTGGTCGGCACTGGCCCGCGAATAATGCGGCTGCGCGATCCAGCCGTGCAGCCGCAGGCCGGCACCGCTGTGATCCACACGCACGGCCTGGTTGGCGAAATCCTCGCCCAGTGTTTCGGCCAGGCGCGCATCGGAATACAGATCGCCCGGCTTGTAGCGGCGCGAGGCCTTGCCGTTGTGCGACACGCGCAGTTCGACATCCGGCCGCGCCAGCGCCAGTGAACGCAGCCATTCTTCGATATGGCCCAGTTCGGTGCGTTCTGCGCGCAGGAACTTTCGCCGCGCCGGCACGTTGTAGAACAGCTCGCGCACTTCCACCGTGGTGCCGGGCGCATGCGCGCGCGGGGTCACTTCGCCGATCTTGCCGCCTTCGATCTGCAGTGCCGAACCATGTTCGTCATGTGCGCGGCGCGAGGACAGGGTGAAGCGGCTGACCGATGCGATCGAGGGCAGCGCCTCACCACGGAAGCCGAGCGTGGCCACCGATTCAAGATCGTCCAGATCGGCGATCTTGCTGGTGGCGTGGCGTGAGACCGCCAGTGGCAACTGTTCCGGTGCGATGCCACTGCCGTTGTCACGGATGCGGATCAGGCGGACACCGCCCTCTTCAAGATCGATATCAACGCGGCTGGCGCCGGCATCGATCGCGTTCTCGACCAGCTCCTTGACCACCGACGCGGGACGTTCGACCACTTCGCCAGCGGCGATCTGGTTGATGAGGATCTCCGGCAACGGCCGGATCGGGCGCGGATGGGTAGCAGACGTCATGCGGGGATGATAACGGAGCGGCCGAGGGTAGAGTCGAGATCCTATGTTCGCGGTCAAGCCTTCTGGAAGCAGGCTTGACC
>NZ_JASJSQ010000059.1:0-30931 GCF_030236855.1 Stenotrophomonas maltophilia group sp. Smal13 | reverse complement strand
CGATCTGTCGGAACGGCGTTCTGCTTTGGTGGGTGCCGACCGTTGGTCGGCACGGTAGATCCAGGCGTGGAGGAAACTGGAGAGCAGAGTGGGCCAAGCTTCAAGCGCGCGGCATCTCCGCAAGTGGAGCCCCCTTGTTGTTCAAGGGGGCGCGCCGACAGGCGCGGGGATAAGGTGGAATGCGCGGAACGCCGGCGCCCAAGGCGCCTGCGTTTCAAGGGGGCGCGCCGACAGGCGGGGGGATAAGGTGGAATGCGCGCGGGACCCACGGTTTGCGCAGCAAATCGTGGGACGTAGCGCAGGTGGAGATTAAATCTCCACCTGCGCGCCCAGTTCCACCAATCTGTTGCCCGGAATCCGGAAGAACCCCGTGGCCGGAGCGGCGTTCCTGTGCATCAGCGCGAACAGCTTGTCGCGCCAGATCGGCATGCCGCGGTTGGCGGTGGCGACGATGGTTTCGCGGCTGGCGAAGAAGGTGGTGTCCATCGGGTCGAAGTAGATGCCGCCGTGGTCGCACGAGCGCATCAGCGCCAGCGGCACGTCCGGGGTCTCCATGAAACCGAAGCGCACGTAGACGCGGTAGAACTCGTCGCCCACCGATTCGATCTTCAGCCGCTGCCCTTCCATCGCATAGGGAATGGGCAGGGTTTCCACGTGCAGGAACACGTTGCGCTCGTGCAGCACCTTGTTGTGCTTGAGGTTGTGCATCAGCGCGTGCGGGGCCACGGTCGGGTCGGCGGTGAGGAACACCGCGGTGCCCGGCACGCGTACCGGCGGTGCCAGCATCAGGCCCGGCAGGAAGGTGTCCAGGCGGATACCGTCCTTGCGGATCTCATCACGCAGCAGCTCGCGGCCACGGCGCCAGGTGCGCATCATGGTGAACAGGAAGATGCCCAGCACCACCGGGAACCAGGCGCCCTGCAGCAGCTTGGCGCCGTTGGCGATGACGAAGCCGAGGTCGATGATGAAGAACACCACGCACAGCGGCAGGATCCACTTGCGCGCCTTCGGCCACAGCGAGCGCGCCACCAGGGCCAGCAGCAGGGTGTCGATCAGCATGGTGGCCGACACCGAGATGCCGTAGGCCACGGCCAGGTTGGAGGAGCTGCGGAAGGCCAGCACCAGGCCGATCACCATCACCGCGATGCCCCAGTTGATACCCGGGATGTAGATCTGGCCGATGGTGTCGTGCGAGGTGTGCTTGATCCGCATGCGCGGGATGTAGCCCAGCTGCATGGCCTGGCGCGAGACCGAGAACGCGCCGGTGATGACCGACTGCGAGGCAATCACCGCGGCCATGGTGGCCAGGATGATCATCGGATACAGCGCCCACGACGGCACCGCTTCGAAGAACGGATTTTTCACCGCCTCGGGGTGGTTGAGCACCAGCGCACCCTGCCCCAGGTAATTCAGCACCAGGCACGGCAGCACGAAGAAGTACCAGGCGTGGCGGATCGGCTTGGCACCGAAGTGGCCCATGTCGGCGTACAGCGCCTCACCGCCGGTCACTGCCAGCACCACCGCGCCGAGAATGAAGATGCTGTGCCAGCCATGCTCCATGAAGAAGCGGATTGCCCACCACGGGTTGAACGCCTTCAGCACTTCCGGTGCATCGACGATGTTGTAGATGCCGATCGCCGCCAGCGAAATGAACCAGATCGAGGTGATCGGCCCGAACAGCTTGCCGATCTTCGCGGTGCCGAAGCGCTGTACCGCGAACACGGCCAGCAGTACCACCACGGTGATCGGCACGATGAAGGCGTGCAGTCCTGGCGCGGCAACTTCCAGGCCTTCCACCGCACCCAGCACCGATATCGCTGGGGTGATCACGCCATCGCCGAAGAACAGCGAGGCACCGAAGATGCCAAGGATGCCGACCACATAGGCCGAGCGCGACCCGTTGCGCAGCGTGCGCTGGGTCAGCGCCATCAGCGCCATGATGCCGCCCTCGCCGTCGTTGTCGGCGCGCATGATGATGGTCACGTACTTCAGCGTGACCACGATGTTCAGCGCCCAGAACGCCAGCGACAGCACGCCCAGCACGGTGTCGTGGTCACTGTTGAGCCCGTAGTGCGGCGAGAACGCCTCCTTCAGGGTGTACAGCGGGCTGGTACCGATATCGCCGAAGACCACGCCGATCGCACCGATGATCAGCGCCAGGCCTCCGGCTGGAGGGGCGTGACCATGACCACCTGGGGCGGCCGCGTGCGGGGTTTGACTGCTGGACATGGGACTCCTGGCGAGGCTCAGGCGGTGGGTTGGGGGAAAGGAAGGCGGGTCAGCGCAGTGCCGACTGCAGCGCCTTGCGGATCACGGTGGCCACTTCGTCACCTTCGTTGAAGGCATCGCGGGCCATGCGCGCCGCTTCGGCCGGCTTGTAGCCCAGCTGCTGCAGGGCCACGGTGGCATCGGACAGCGGATCGGCCGGGGCCGGGCCACTGCCGGTCGGCAGCGCGCCGCCGGCACCGAACTGCGCCGCGCGGTCACGCAGCTCCAGCACCATGCGCTCGGCGGTCTTCTTGCCGATGCCCGGAATGCGGGTCAGCGCGGTGATGTCACCGGCCTGGACCATGCGCGCGAATTCCTCGACGGTGACGCCGGACAGCACGGCCAGCGCGATCTTCGCGCCGATGCCACTGACCTTCTGCACGTCGCGGAACAGGCGCCGCTCACCTTCGCGCAGGAAGCCGTACAGCGAGACGCTGTCTTCCTTCTGCGAGTAATGGGTGTACAGGGTGACCTCGCGGCCGAGCTCGGGCAGGTCGTAGAAGGTGCTCATCGGCGCCTCCAGCTCGTAGCCCACTCCGTTCACGTCCACCACCAGCCACGGCGGCGCCTTGTAGGCGACGATGCCGCGCAGTCGACCGATCATTGCGTGCAGCTCCTCATTTGCGGCCCCACGCCTGGCGGGCACTGAGCCCCAGGCGGTTGGCCGTTGCCCTTACGTGGGCATGGGTGATCGCCACTGCCAACGCGTCGGCCGCGTCGGCCTGCAGCTTGGTTTTCAGGTTGAGCATGAGCCCGACCATGTGTTGAACCTGTTGCTTTTCGGCGCCACCGCGCCCGACCACCGCCAACTTGATCTCGCTGGCGGCGTATTCGTGCACCGGCAGGTCACGCAGCACCACGGCGGAAATCGCCGCGCCACGGGCCTGGCCCAGCTTCAGCGCCGAATCGGGGTTGCGGGCCATGAACACGCGTTCGATGGCCACTTCCTGCGGCTGGTACTCGCGGCACAGGTCAGCCAGGCCCAGCACCAGCAGCTTCATGCGCTGCGGGAAATCGTCGGCGCCGAGCAGCACCAGCGGCTGGTGGTGCACGTGGCTGACACGGCCGGTGGCGTCGACATCGATGATGCCGACCCCGGTCCGCTGCGAACCGGGGTCGATGCCGAGGATGCGGGTCATGCTGCACTCCTGGCGGGGCGGAACGGGATGCGCTGGCAGGCGTATGGGCTCATGACTGTCCGCGGTGACCGTTCAACGGCCCGCGCCCAGGCCGTCAAGGACGGCTCAGGCGTAGGCGTCGGCGCCGAGTTCGGCGTTGGAGTACACGTCCTGCACGTCGTCCAGGTCTTCAAGCATGTCCAGCAGCTTCTTGACCTGCAGGGCAACCTCGCCCTCGACCTTGATGTCGTTGTCCGCGCGGAAGGTGATTTCGGCGTGGTCGGCGACATGGCCAGCGGCGGCCATCGCATCCTTGACCGCGTTGAACGCGTCAGGGCTGGTGACCACGTCGATCGAGCCGTCGTCCGGGTAGACCACGATGTCATCGGCGCCGGCCTCGATGGCCGCTTCGGTGATGGCTTCCTCATCGGCACCCGGGGCGAAGCTGAGCACGCCCAGGCGCTTGAACATGAAGGCGACCGAGCCTTCGGTGCCCATGTTGCCGCCGCACTTGCTGAACGCATGGCGGACATCGGCCACCGTGCGCACGCGGTTGTCGGTCAGGCAGTCGACGATCACGGCCACGCCACCCGGGGCGTAGCCCTCGTAGCGGATTTCCTCGTAATCGACGCCTTCCAGTTCACCGGTAGCCTTCTTGATGGCGCGCTCGATCACGTCCTTGGACATGTTCACGGCCAGGCCCTTGTCCACGGCCACGCGCAGGCGCGGATTGTTGTTGGGGTCGCCTCCACCGCCGCGCGCGGCAACGCCGATCTCGCGGATGATCTTGGTGAAAATCTTGCCGCGCTTCGCGTCGGACGCGTTCTTGCGGGCTTCGATGGAGGGGCCTCTACCCATGGGTGCTACCGTCTGGCTGCTTCAGGATCAAGGCGCGGATTCTACCTGATCGGGGGCGGCAACCGTGTCTAGGGCCGAAGGGATATCGGGAAGGCGCCATCCACGCATGGCGTGGATCTACTGCCGCCGGGCATGGCCCGGCGCTACCGAGAGTGCACCGCCCTGCCCGGCGAACCGCCTTACGCAGCGGCGGCGTCGCGGCTGTGATCGAACTGGCCGTGGCGCAGGAAATGCGCGGTCTGCCGCGCGGCATCGGGCGATACCACCAGGCCACTGTGGCTGGTGCGCACCACGCAATGGTCGGCCAGGCCCGGCAGGCGTGTCTCGGCCAGGGCCACGGTACCGTCGGAGGCGTCGTCGATGGCGCCCAGCAGGCTGCCCAGGCCGTGCGGCACCGAACCGGCGATCAGGCCAACCTCGGCCCTGCCCTGCCAGTCCGGCAGGCCATCGAGCAGCAGATCGCTGCTGCGCCCCAACGCCAGGCCCCAGCCGTGCTCGGACAGCGAACGCGCAGTGCCACTGCCGCGCAGCGGCGAGCCCAGGCAGACCACGCGCTGCACATCCAGCTGCGGCTGGCGGCGCAAGGCCTCCAGCGCCAGCAATCCCCCCAGGCTGTGGCCGACCAGGGACAACGGGCCGGCATCGGCCAGCCGCTCCAGCAGCTGCGGCACGGCCACGTCGGGGCCACCGAACACCGAGGAGTAACCGAACGCGTGCACCTGGAAACCACGCGCGCGCAGGCGCCAGGCCAGCGGCCCGACCCAGGCACGGGCATTCCAGATGCCATGCAGCAGCAATACGGGGGGAGTCATGCAAACAGCCTGGCGGTCAGCGGGGCGGAAACGTACGGTGATTGAACACGCGCGCGCAGCAAGCGGCGGTGAACGTCAGGTCGCGCGCGGTGCGCGGCGCAGGATGAACTCGAGGTCCTGGGTGTCACCGACCGGGAACAGGTACTCGCCGGCCTTCTCGAATCCATAGCGGGCGTAGAAACGCTGTGCGCCGAAGTTCTCCGACCACACGCCCAGCCACAGCGTGCGCGGGCCTTCGTGTTCCAGCCAGGCCAGCGCGGTTTCCAGCAGGCGGCTGCCCCAGCCGCAGCTCTGCTGCGTCTTGATCAGGTACAGGCGCTTGAGTTCGCCGTCACCGGGCTTCACGTCCGGGTGCGGCAAGCCACAGGGGCCGGCGGCGGCATGGCCGACCGCCTCCCCGTCCAGCTCCAGCAGCCACACCGCGTAATCGGGGTGGGCCAGGATCACGCGCTGGCGCTCGACCGTGTAGGCCTCCTCGAGGAAGGCCTGCAGGTCCTGCGGCGGATACAGATGGCCGAAGGTTTCGGTGAACGTGCGGGCAGCCAGCGCCGACAGGGTCGGCGCGTCGTCCACGGTGGCGCGGCGGATCGAATACATGCAGGAAGTTGACGTCAGGGCGAAGCGCGGGTCAAGCCTTTTCAGGCGATTCCGCTTCTTCTTCCTCGTCCTCTTCCTCGTACTCCTCTTCGTCCTCGTCCTCTTCTTCGCCTTCCTCGTCCTCGTCGTACTCTTCCTCTTCGTCGTCCTCGTAATCCTCGACGCCGAAGTCTTCACCGTCCCAACGGCCTTCGCCGTCGGCGACGAAGGTCAGGGCCATCGCCGCCGGGTTGGTTCCGACGCGAACCAGCCAACCACCGAACACGCGCGCACGCTCGGTGACCAGGGTGGCCTCGGAGCCTTCATTGCCCAGCTTTTCCCACTCCAGCGAAAACGCAAACTCGGTCATTGCCTGGATCTCCTGATCAGTTGGTCTTGGGGCGAACCTGGATGTGCACTTCGGCCAGCTGCGCGTCGACGATCGGCGACGGCGCGTCGGTCATCAGATCCTGTGCACCGGTGGTCTTCGGGAAGGGGATGACGTCGCGGATCGACTCGGTGCCGGCCATCAGCGCGGCGATGCGGTCGATGCCGAAGGCGATGCCACCGTGCGGCGGCGCGCCGTAGTTCAGCGCGTCGAGCAGGAAGCCGAACTTGGCGCGGGCTTCTTCGGCGCCGATGCCGAGCAGCTCGAACACCGCGCTCTGCATGTCCGGACGGTGGATACGGATCGAACCGCCGCCGATTTCATTGCCATTGAGCACCATGTCGTAGCCGCGCGAAACGGCGGTACGGGCATTGGCGCGCAGGTCGGCGATGTCGTCCACGGCCGGTGCGGTGAAGGGGTGATGCAGGGCGACATAGCGCTGTTCTTCCTCGTCCCACTCGAACATCGGGAAGTCGGTGACCCACAGCGGTGCCCAGCCGTCGGCGACCAGGCCGAAGTCCTTGCCGGCCTTCAGGCGCAGCGCGCCCATGAAGTCGGAGACCTTGTTGTAGCCACCGGCGCCGAAGAACACGATGTCACCGTTACCGGCGCCGACATGGGCGACCAGCGCAGCGAAGGATTCCTCGCTGAAGAACTTCTGGATCGGCGAGCTGACTTCGCCGTTGTCGGCGATCTTGATGTAGGCCAGGCCCTTGGCGCCGTACTTGGCGGCATGCGCTGCGTATTCGTCGATCTGCTTGCGGCTGAGCGCTGCACCGCCCGGGATGCGCAGCGCGGCGACGCGGCCTTCGGCGTCATTGGCCGGGCCGGTGAACACGGCGAACTCGCTGTCCTTGACCAGCTCGGCCACGTCGACCAGCTCCAGCGCGATGCGCAGGTCCGGCTTGTCCGAGCCGTAGCGACGCATTGCCTCGGCCCAGGTCATGCGCGGGAAGCTGGCATCCAGCTGGACGTCGACCACTTCCTTGAAGATGGCGCGGATCATGTCCTCGACGAAGTCCTGCACGTCGCGCTCGCGGACGAAGGCGAATTCCATGTCCAGCTGGGTGAATTCCAGCTGGCGGTCGGCACGCAGGGCCTCGTCGCGGAAGCAGCGCGCGATCTGGTAGTAGCGGTCGAAGCCGGCCACCATCAGGATCTGCTTGAACAGCTGCGGGCTCTGCGGCAGGGCGTAGAACTCGCCCGGGTGCATGCGCGCCGGCACCAGGAAGTCGCGCGCGCCTTCCGGGGTGGCCTTGGTCAGGATCGGGGTCTCGATGTCCTGGAAGCCCTTTTCGTCCAGATGGCGGCGCAGGGCCTGCACCAGCTTGATGCGGGTGCGCTGCATGCGCTGCATTTCCGGGCGGCGCAGGTCCAGGTAGCGGTACTTCAGGCGGGTTTCCTCGCCCGGATTCTCGTGGGCGTGGAACGGCAGCGGCGCGGCCTTGTTCAGAACGGTGATGGCGGTGGCGATCACTTCCACCTTGCCGGTGCGCATCTTGTCGTTCACCGCGTGGCGGGCACGCACCACGCCTTCCACCTGCAGCACATCCTCGTAGCCCAGCGACGCGGCCACGGCGAACACGTCGGCGTTGTCGACTTCCACGGTCACCTGCACGATGCCTTCATGATCTCGAAGATCGATGAAGCAGACGCCGCCCTGGTTACGGGCCACGTCGGTCCAGCCGGCGAGGGTGACAGTCTGGCCAATCAGGGTCTCATCGACCAGGCCGCAGAAGTGGGTACGCATGGGGGGAAGCTCCGCTGGAGAACGCCGGCACCGGATGGGGGCCGGAAAGCCTCGTATTCTGCGGCCGAGGCCCCGGCCGGGGCAAATCCGGCCAGTCACACCGGCTTGATCGCCCCCCTCCCTATAGTCGGGCACCTGCCACCGTATGGGATGCCGCCATGAAACCGCTGTCCCTGGCCAGCCTGGCCGTAACCCTCAGCCTGGGTGCCGCGGGCACCCTTGCCCTGCCCGCCCCTTCCGCGCATGCGCAGAGCGGCGTGGTCCGCTGCGAAAGCCAGAACAACCGCGAACGGGTCTGCAACACCGGCTGGCGCAATGCGCAGCTGGTGCGCCAGCTGTCCGGCTCGGACTGCGATGAAGGACGCACCTGGGGCAGCCGTAACGGCAGCATCTGGGTCACCAACGGTTGCCGCGCCGAATTCGTCGAGGCCCGCGGCGGCTGGGGCGGCGGCAATGGCGGTGGCTGGGGCGGCAACAACGGCCGGCCTGGCGAGACCATCCGCTGCGAGAGCCAGAACAACCGCGAGCGCAGCTGCCCGGTCGGCTGGCGCAATGCCCGCCTGGTCCGCCAGCTGTCCGGCAGCCCCTGCAACGAAGGGCGTACCTGGGGCGTGCGCAACGGCGCGGTCTGGGTCAGTGGCGGCTGCCGTGCCGAATTCGCCGAAGCCCGCGGCTGGGGCGGCGGTGGCGGTGGCTGGGGGGGCGGCAACAGCAATTACTCGGTTACCTGCAGCAGCAACAACAACCGCTCGCAGACCTGCGACTGGGATGAGCGTCAGGGCCGTCCGGTGCTGCAGCAGCAGCTGTCCGGCAGTGCCTGCCAGGAAGGCCGCAGCTGGGGCTACTCACGTGGCCAGGTGTGGGTGAGCAACGGCTGCCGCGCGCGTTTCGGTACGCGGTAAGTACACGGCCGGATCCCTGGCCGACGGCCAGGGCTCTGGCCCCGGTCCGGTATCCCGCATCCACGCATGGCGTGGATCTACTGAGGGCCTTTCTGGGGTCGAGGCCCTCCGCAGGAGGGATCCGACCCTGGGATCACGGGGCGGACGCTTTGTCGTCGCCCCACGGTGCAGGCGGCAGGGCAACCGGCTTGCTCAGGTCGAACTGCACGCGGAAGCGGCGGCCCTCCGGGCGGGTCAGCTCGTAGACAAAGGTCTGGTCGGGATCAATCTCCATCGCCCAGGTGTTGTGCGTGGAGGCCAGCATGTCGGCGCGGCGGAACATCGCCACCGAATCGGCGTCGGCGGGGAACTGCTGGCGCTCGGCGGTGCCCGGCGGCGTGCTGTCGCCACCGTAGAGGGTGATCGCGTCGGGGCTGCCGTCTTCGTGGCGATGGTCGTGCTTCAGGCGCAGGCCGGTTTCCGTACGGGTCAGCACCCAGGTCCGCGAGTGGTCATCGCCGACATGGAACGGGATGCGCAGCTCGTGCGCCGGATCGGCACAGCCGCGCACATGCATGACCAGGCGCTGCCCGGCGAACGGATCCTTGCCGGTCGGTGCCGGCGTGTCCTCCACTACCTTGCCGGCGTAAGCCTGGCCGCAATGCGCGGCGATGGCGGCCATGAAGGCATCGGCCGGTGCGGTCGCCAGATCATGGGCGACCGTATCGGAGCGCTGCGAACACGCAGCAAGGCTGAGCAGGAGGGCGGAAGCGGTGACAACGGCAGGCAGTTTCATGCCCCAACCCTAACGGCCATTGGCCGAAGTGCGCAAACCGCACGCGCAGCATCCGCTCAGCGATCGACTGCAGATGCCGCTGGCAGCGTTTCGGTGGCCGCCACCGGCGCGGCTTCGCCTTCACCCGCAGGTTCCTGTTCAACCGGATCGACATCGAACGGCGTGCGGAACACCAGCGACGGCAGCAGCGTGGTCAGCGCCGCATACAGCAGCAGCGCGCCGAACAGCACCGCCGGGATCTGGAAGCGCTCGCGCATGATCGCCGCCAGCACCAGGGTGAAGATCAGCGTCGGCGCCAGCGCCAGCGAGACCCTCAGGCTGCTGCGGAAGCTCTCGCCGAACATCACCCGACGCTGCAGCCAGACCACGCCGATGCGCAGCGGCAGCACCACCAGGGTGATCACGATGCCCAGCCCCAGCGCCTCAAAGCTCAGTGCTTCGCTGGGCACCTTGGTGCCGGCGTTGAAGAAGTAGAACGGCACGAAGAACGAGGCGAACAGGCGCAGCGCATGCAGGTTCTCGTGCGAGGCCAGCAGCGGCATGCGCTGGTGCAGCAGGCGCGCGACCAGACCGGCGATGAACGCACCGACCAGGTAGTACACGCCCAGCAGATAGGTGATGTAGGCCGCGACCATGCCCACCATCACCAGCAGCGAGAACTCCGAGCCCGGCGCATGCGGCGCCACCCAGCGGCCCAGCGCGATGAACAGCAGCGGCAGGCCGACCATCATCGCCAGCAGCGCCAGGCTGGACAGCGCCATGTGCCCCGGATCACCGGCCTGCAGCACGATGAACAACGCCGCCAGCGCCAGCAGTTCACCGGCAATGGCCTTGCTGGTCACCCAGAACCGCTCGTCCTCGCTCAGGCCCAGCCGCGACAGCGAATCCATGATGAAGCCGGTGGACGGCGTCAGCAGCGCCAGCGCCAGCAGGCCGGCGGCCTGCCACGGCAGCCCCGCGTAACGCCAGGCCAGCCAGCCCACACCGAACAGCGTGCCGGTACGGATCACCAGATGCGCCAGCAGCGGCCACATGCCACGGCGCAGCGCCTGCAGATCCACTTCCAGGCCGGCGAACAGGAACAGCGAGGAAATGCCCAGTGTGGCCAACAGACCGATCACTGCGTCGTGCGCCTGGTCGCCCAGCCAGAGCATGCCGATGATGCCGAACAGCAGGCAGGTCAGCGGCGCGGGCAGGCTGAAACGCTGCAGCGCGCGCGGGATCACCAGCAGCGCAAAGATCAGCAGCAGGTAGATCAGTTCATGGCTCATGGGGGACTTCCGTGTGATTCGAACGCGCGCAGGATGCGCGCGCCGAACCGATCCGGCAAGCCACTTCTGAATGACCCCGGTTACCTCAACCGATCAGGCGATCGGCGATGCGGCCTACCTGCGCCAGCACCGTGGCACGCTGTTCGTTGCTGATCGCACCCGCCTGCAGGTAGGCGGTCAGCACCCAGGGCGTGCCGCCGGCCAGCGGCCACAACACGGCGATGTCGTTGCGCGCGTCCTCGCCGTTGCTGCCGGTCTTGTCACCGACGCGCCAGCGCTTGCCCAGGCCCGCGCGCAGGCAGGCGTCGCCGGTTTCGTTGTCGATCAGCCAATCGGCCAGCTGCTGCCGCGACGCCGGCTGCAGCACCTCGCCCAGCACCACGCGCTGCAGGGTCGCAGCCATCGCCGCCGGCGTGGTGGTGTCGCGCGGATCGCCCTTGGCAAAGCTGTTCAGCTCCGGCTCCAGGCGATCACTGCGGCTCACCGCATCACCGCTCGCGCGCAGGAACGCAGTCACCGCGGGCGGGCCACCGACCACGCCGAACAGCAGGTTGGCTGCAGTGTTGTCGCTGGTGATGATCGTGGCACGGCACAGATCGCGCACGGTCATGTCCTTGCCGGCGTGGCGGCGGGTGACCGGCGCGTGCGAGAGCAGGTCGGCATCGCGCACCGGCACGCGCGTGTCCAGCAACGCGGGCCTGCGCTCGGCCTGGCTGAGCACGGTGGCGGCCAGCACGCTCTTGAACGTGCTGCACATCGGGAAACGCTCGTCCTGGCGATGACCGATGCGGCGGCCGCTGGCGGTATCAAGCAGGGTCACGCCGAGGCGACCGGCACAGGCCTTTTCCAGTGCGGCGAAGTCGGTGGCGGCGGTGAGGGCGGCATCGGTCGGTGCACTGGCGGCGGTCTTGCCCGCCGCACGGGCCAGCAACGGCAGGGCAAGCGAGGAAGCAACGGCAGCACCACTGAACTGCAGGAATCGGCGACGGGCGAGCATGCGGGTTCTCCTGGGGACCGCCCGATTATTGAAGCCTCGCACGCAGGCGACCAGCGCGAAAAATCAGCGGAAGGCATTAGCTGGATTAATACCTGTCGCAATCAACCCTTTAATTCTCCTGAACTAGCTACTGGGAAGGTAGGATCAGCCATCACATTGACTCACGACTACTCTGATGCTGCACCCTACCCTGCCGCTGAACGCCCTGCGTGCCTTCGAGGCGGCCGCACGCCACCAGAACTTCACCCGCGCCGCGCTGGAGCTGTGTGTCAGCCAGGCCGCACTCAGCCACCAGATCCGCGGCCTGGAAGACCGGCTCGGCATCCGTCTGTTCCATCGCCTGCCGCGCGGCGTGGCGCTCACCGAGGAGGGCGCGGCGCTGTATCCGGTGCTCAACGAATCGTTCGAGCGCATCTCGGCCAGCATCGCGCGCTACACCGGTGGCCCGGCCCGTGAAGTACTGACGCTGGGCGTGGTCGGCACCTTCGCCACCGGTTGGCTGCTGCCACGGCTGGCTGCGTTCGAGGCCGCGCACCCGGACATCGAGCTGCGACTGCAGACCCACAACAATCGCATTGATCTGGCCGGCGAGGGCCTGGACCTGGCGATCCGCTTCGGTGATGGCGACTGGCAGGGCCAGGCCTGCACAGCGATCCTCGACGCGCCGTTTGCACCACTGTGCGCACCAGCATTGGAGCGGCGGCTCAAACAGCCACGCGACCTGGGCACCCTGCCCCTGCTGCGCTCCTACCGCAGCGACGAATGGCCGCGCTGGCTGCAGGCGGCAGGAGTGAGTGGCGTGGAAGCCCGCGGGCCGGTGTTTGATTCGTCGTTGACGGTGGCGATGGCCGCGGTGGGTGGTGCCGGCGTGGCGCTGCTGCCGCTGCGCATGTTCGAGCAGGAACTGGCCGAGGGTCGCCTGCTGCAGCCATTCAGCACCACGCTGGAGCTGGGGCGCTACTGGCTCACGCGACTGCGCTCGCGTGCCGAGCGTGAGCCTGCCAAACGCTTCCGCGAGTGGCTGCAGGCGCAGGGATGAAAAAGGGGACGGAGGGGATTAAGTCGTTTGTGCCACAAACGACTTAATCCCCTCCGTCCCCTTTTTTGCGTGATCAGGACTCCAGCAGTTCCATCCACGCGGCTTCGGCTTTTTCCAGCTGGGCGGCAGCGGTTTCGCGGTCACGGCCGATCACCGCCATGCGGGTGGCATCGGCGTAGTTGGCCGGGTCGGCCAGCTGGCGGTCCAGCTCGGCCAGGGCGCTTTCCAGCTCGGCCACCTTGGCTTCGGCGGCGGCCAGCTTGTGCGGGTTCACCGGCTTCTTCTGCACCACCTGAGCCACCGGCGCGGTCTTGACCACCACCGGCTCTTCCACCTGTTCCATGCGCGCCTTGGTGCCCTGCGCCTGCGGACGGGTGCGCAGCCAGGCCGCGTAGGCGTCGAGGTCGCCGTCGAACGGCTCGACCACGCCATCGGCCACGCGCCAGTAGGTATCGCAGACCAGGCCGATCAGATGGCGGTCATGCGAGACCATCACGATCGCGCCTTCGAAGGTGGCCAGTGCCTCAGCCAGCGCTTCGCGCATTTCCAGGTCAAGGTGGTTGGTCGGTTCGTCCAGCAGCAGCACATTCGGCTGCTGCCAGGCGATCAGCGCCAGCGCCAGGCGCGCGCGCTCGCCGCCGGAGAAACCATCGACCGGCTCGAACGCGCGGTCGCCCGGGAAGTTCCACTTGCCAAGGAAATCGCGGAACGACTGGTTCGGTGCGTCCGGCGCGATCTCGCGGAAATGCTCCATCGGCGACTGGCCTTCGTGCAGCGACTCCACCGTGTGCTGGGCGAAGTAGCCGATCTTCAGGTCCGGGTGCGCCATGCGCTCGCCGACGATCGGCGCCAGCTCGCCCACCAGGGTCTTCACCAGGGTGGTCTTACCGGCACCGTTGGGGCCGAGCAGGCCGATGCGCTGGCCCGCTTCCAGGCCGAAGCCGACGTTGTGCAGGATCACCGCGTCCTTGCCGTAGCCGGCCTCGACGTGGTTCAGGCGGATCAGCGAGAACGGCAGCTTGGCCGGCGGCGCGAACTCGATGCGGAACTCGCGCTCGGCACGCACCGCTTCGGTGCCGGCCAGCTTGGCCAGGCGCTTCATGCGGCTCTGCGCCTGCGCGGCCTTGCTGGCCTGCGCCTTGAAGCGGTCGATGAAGCTCTGCAGGTGGGCACGCTCGGCCTGTTCCTTCTCGTGCGCGATCTGCTGCTGGCGCAGCTGTTCGGCGCGCTGGCGCTCGAAGTCGGTGTAGCCGCCCGGATAGAGCTTGGCGCCGCCACCGTGCAGGTGCAGGGTGTGGGTGGCCACGTTGTCGAGGAACTCGCGGTCATGCGAGATCAGCAGCAGGGTGCCGGGATACTTCAGCAGCCACTGCTCCAGCCAGTACACCGCGTCCAGATCCAGGTGGTTGGTCGGTTCGTCCAGCAGCAGCAGGTCGCTGGGCATCATCAGCGCGCGTGCCAGGTTCAGGCGCACGCGCCAGCCGCCGGAGAACGAGGACACCGCGCGGTGGTGGGTCTCTGCCGGGAAACCGAGGCCGTGCAGCAGCTTGCCGGCGCGCGCTTCGGCGTCGTAGGCATTGAGCTCGGCCATCTTCGTGTGCGCCTCGGCCACCGCCTCCCAGTCTTCACGGGCGGTCGCCTCGGCCTCGGCGGCCAGCACTGCGGCCACCTCGATGTCACCGCCGAGCACGAAGCTCAGCGCCGGGTCGGGCAGCGACGGGGTTTCCTGGGCGACGCTGGCGATGCGCACCTTGCCGGGCAGATCGACATCGCCCTTGTCCGCCTCCAGCTCGCCCTTCACCGCCGCGAACAGGCTGGACTTGCCAGCACCGTTGCGGCCGACCACACCCACCCGGTAACCGGCGTGCAGGGTCAGGTCGACATTGGACAACAGCAGCCGCTCGCCGCGGCGCAAGGCGAAATTACGAAGGGAAATCATCGGGGGAGGCGTCCATATAACCAGATGGAATGTGCTGGTGAGCACTGTTCCTGCGACGCAATTCTAGCGTTAACGAATACTTGACGCGTCCCGGGATGCGCGGCGGCCGGCGTTCCTCTCTCCCACGTCCTTGCCGCGCGCGTCCCGGGCTCCCTCCCCCGCCAGTGCCGATCCGGGCTAAATGGTTGCTGCTGCAACGTTTTTTCCGATGACCGGCATTTGACACGCACTGAATATCCCGTTAATTCCTGCTTTGCGCACCGCAACAACCGCCGTCCGCCTCACCCCCGTGATGTCGATTCCGGTGCCGCCCCCGCCAACCGGAGCTCCGTCCCGATGACCCGCAAGACCAGCCTGATCGCCGCCGCCGTCGCTGTCGCACTCGGTGGCTCTCCGTTCGTTGCCGCTGCCCAGCAGGCCGGCACCGCCGCCAACACCCTGGACACGGTAATCGTCACCGGCACCCGCGTGGCCGACCGCACGGTGGCCGAATCGCAGTCGCCGATCGACATCATCACCCCCGAAGCCCTGCAGTCCACCGGCACCAGCGAGCTGGCCACCGCGCTGTCGCGCGCCCTGCCCTCGCTGAACTTCCCGCGCCCTGCCCTGACCGATGGCACCAGCGGCGTGCGCCCGGCGCAGCTGCGCGGCCTGTCACCGGACCAGGTGCTGGTGCTGGTCGACGGCAAGCGCCGCCACACCTCGGCGATGATCAACGTCAACGGCAGCATCGGCCGTGGTTCGTCGGCAGTGGACATCAATGCGATCCCGATCGCCGCCATCGAACGCGTGGAAGTGCTGCGCGACGGTGCGTCGGCGCAGTACGGCTCGGACGCCATCGCCGGCGTCATCAACATCGTGCTCAAGGGCAGCGGCAGTGGCGGCAGCCTGGCGGTGGACTACGGCCAGTACTCGGCCGGTGACGGCAACAAGTACCAGCTCTCCGGCGATACTGGCGTCGAGTTCGGCAACGGCCGTGGCCGCGTGCACGTGGCCGGCCAGATCAGCCAGCAGGACGAAAGCAACCGCGCCGGCCCGTACCGCGGCACCACCCCGAACACCGGCAACTTCCCGAGCATCGGCCAGAAGACCTTCATCGTCGGCGACCCGCGCGTGGATGCGACTGCGGCTTCGGTCAACGCCAGCTTCGATTTCAGCGACCGCGTGACCGGCTACGCCAGCGCGCTGCTCAGCAACCGCGACATCACCTCGTTCGCGTTCTACCGCTCGCGCAACCACAGCGGGCAGAGCGCGCTGCTGGCGCAGACCTACCCGGACGGCTTCGTGCCGGAGATCAACCAGTACTCCAAGGACCGCTCGCTGGTGGCCGGGGTCAAGGGCAACACCGGCAACGGCTGGACCTGGGACCTGAGCCTGAACCACGGCGAGAACACCCTCGACTTCCACACCCGCAACAGCATCAACTACAGCCTCGGCGCAACCAGCCCGCGCTCGTTCTACGACGGCACGCTGAAGTACCAGCAGGACATCTTCAACGCCGACCTGACCAAGTCGCTGGACTGGGGCCTGGCCTACCCGGTCACGCTGTCCTTCGGTGGTGAATACCGCAAGGAGAAGTGGGACCAGAAGCCGGGCGAGCTGAACTCGTACACCGGCAGTGGCGCGCAGGGCTTCGGTGGCTTCACCCCCACCAATGAAGTGCATGCCGACCGCCACAACTACGCGGTCTATGCGGGTCTGGAAGCGGACCTGACCGAGAAGTTCTCGGCCGGCATCACCGGCCGCTACGAGGACTACTCGGACTTCGGCGACCGCTTCTCCGGCAAGCTGTCGGCGCGCTACGCGTTCACCGACAAGGTTGCGCTGCGGGCCACCGCGTCCAGCGGCTTCCGTGCGCCGTCGCTGGCGCAGCAGGGCTACCAGGCGGTCACCAGCCAGTTCCTCAACGGCGTGTTCGTCGAGCGCGGCACCTTCCCGACCACCAGCCCGGCTGCGCAGGCGCTGGGCGCCTCGCCGCTGAAGGCCGAGACCTCCACCTCCTACAGCCTGGGCCTGGTGCTGCAGCCGGTCGACCGCCTGTACATCACCGTCGACGCCTACCAGATCGACATCGATGACCGCATCGCATTGTCGTCCAGCATCACCACCAACACCGCCACCAGCGCGCTGCTGGGCACGCTGGGCCTGCCGCAGGTGACCGCGTTCTCGTACTTCACCAACGGCCTGGATACGCGCACCCGCGGTGTCGATTTCGTGTCCAGCTACACGGTGCCCTTCAGCGCCAGCAGCCTGGAACTGACCGCCGCGTACAGCTACAACGACACCGAAGTGCGCCGCGTCGGCGGCACCCCGGCGGTGTTCGGCACGCTGGGCCTGACCCAGTCGCTGATCGGCCGCGATGAGATCGGCCGCATCGAGGACAGCTATCCGCGCGACAAGGCGATCCTGAGCGGCACCTGGCGTTCGGACCACTGGGAACTGGGCCTGGCCGCGACCCGCTACGGTAAGTTCACCGTGCGCAACTCGGCCACCGCACTGCGCGACCAGACCTATGGCGACGCCTGGGTGGTGGATGCCTCGGCCAGCTACAAGCCGAGCAGCAACTGGACCCTGACCGTGGGCGCCGACAACCTGCTGGACAAGTACCCGGACCGCACCGAAGACCTGCAGAACTCCACCTTCGGCATGCTGCCGTACAGCAACTACTCGCCGTTCGGCTTCAACGGCGCGTACGTATACGGCCGGGTCAAGTACACCTGGTAAGCGGTAGTGCCGGCCGCTGGCCGGCAACTCCCCGGTGGGGTCAGATCCCTTTTCCTGCGGGAGAGGGATCTGACCCCATTCGCATTTAAGGTTTGCCGTATCTGGCGTCATCGGTGAAAATCGGGATACCCCCGTTTTTCTGCGAGTGCCGATGCACCATGACACCGACCTGATCAACATCGTTGCCGTTGGCCTCGGGCTCGCCTTCATCTTCGGCGCGCTGGCCAACAAGCTCCGCTTGTCTCCCTTGGTCGGTTACCTGGTTGCTGGCATCTGCGTAGGCCCGTTCACCCCCGGCTTCGTCGCCGACCAGGCGCTGGCCAACCAGCTGGCCGAGCTGGGCGTGATGCTGCTGATGTTCGGCGTCGGCCTGCACTTCTCGCTGAAGGACCTGATGGCGGTCAAGGCCATCGCCATCCCCGGTGCCATCGGCCAGATCGCGGTCGCTACCCTGCTCGGCTGGGGCGTGGCCTCGCTGATGGGCTGGCCAGCCCTGCATGGCGTCATCTTCGGTTTCTCGCTGGCCACCGCCAGTACCGTGGTACTGCTGCGGGCGATGGAGGAGCGCCGCCTGCTGGAGACCATGCGCGGCAAGATCGCGGTCGGCTGGCTGATCGTGGAAGACCTGGCCTGTGTGCTGGCGCTGGTGATGATGCCGGTGATGGCCGGTGTGTTCGGCCCCGATGCGGCCAAGGAATCGCACTCGCTGGGCAGCGTGCTGGCCGACATCGGCTGGACCTTCGTGCAGCTGGGCCTGTTCGTGGCGGTGATGCTGGTGGTCGGGCGCCGGGTCATCCCGTGGATCCTCGAACGTATCGCCGGCACCGGTTCGCGCGAACTGTTCACCCTGTCGGTGCTGGCGATCGCGCTGGGCGTGGCGTTCGGCTCGGCCATGTTGTTCGGCGTCTCGTTCGCACTGGGCGCGTTCTTCGCCGGCATGCTGCTCAACGAATCGGAGCTGAGCCACAAGGCCGCACACGATTCGCTGCCGCTGCGTGATGCGTTCGCAGTGCTGTTCTTCGTCTCGGTCGGCATGCTGTTCGACCCGAACATCCTCATCCAGCACCCGTGGCAGGTGCTGGCCACCGTGCTGATCATCATGTTCGGCAAATCGGCCGCCGCGTTCTTCATCGTGCGCGCGTTCGGGCACCCGACCAGCACTGCGCTGACCATCTCTGCCAGCCTGGCGCAGATCGGCGAGTTCGCCTTCATCATCGCCGGCCTCGGCGTGGCGCTGCAGATCCTGCCGAAGGAAGGCCAGTCGCTGGTCCTGGCCGGTGCGCTGGTGTCGATCATGCTCAACCCGCTGGTATTCGGCCTGCTCGACCGTTGGCAGGCCAAGCAGGAGCAGTCGCCCCAGGCCGCCGAGCCGGAAGAGGCCACCGGTCCCTCGCGTGACCTGCATGACCATGCCATCGTCATTGGTTACGGCCGGGTCGGCAGCGAGCTGGCGCAGGTGCTGCGCGATCGTGGCGTGCCGGTGCTGGTGATCGATGACAACAAGGAGCACGTCGAACAGGCGCACGCCAAGGGCCTGGCGGCGATCCGTGGTAGTGCCGCTGCCGACCGCGTGCTGGCCGAAGCGCATCCGGAACGCGCGAAGATTGCGGTGCTGGCGATTCCTCAGCCGCTGGAAGCCGGTGAGGCGCTGGCCAAGCTGCGTGCGATCAATCCGGATCTGACCCTGCTGGCGCGAGCACACAGCGATGCAGAGGTGAAGCATCTGTTGGAGCACGGTGCGGATGGCACGGTGATGGCCGAGCGTGAGCTGGCGTACTCGCTGGCCGAGATGGTGATGGCCACGCCGCCGTATCGCGGGCTGGGACAGCACAGTATTCCGGTGGTGTGAGGAGTGTGGGTGCGGCAGGGCTTGCAGCCCTGCACCTGCTGAAGCAACGGCAACGACAAAAGCAAAAGCTGGCATTCCGTGGGATGGCGGGGTGGGTCCGGTTGCAGGGGACGCCGTGAATCCGTCCATGGAGGCTCGGTCGCGCCATCCATGGCGCTCACGCCCCTGCAACCGGGCCCACCCTGCCTTCGACAATTTCCTGCGGCTGTTGGTAGGTGTCGACCTTGGTCGACACGGCGGTGCATCTGACCCCGGAAACAAAAAAATCCCCGGTCGACCCGCATCGACCGGGGATCTGGATCGCCACGTTGCCATGCCTTGGAGAGGCAGTTCCACCGTAGCGCATCGCGGTGCCGGTGGTGATCGCCTGTGGCGATGACGACCAAGCGTGCGGCTATCAGGCGCCAGCCAGGGCCTGCTCCAGGTCGGCACGCAGGTCGCCGATATGCTCGATGCCGATCGACAGCCGCACGGTGTCCTCGCTGACGCCAGCCTTGGCCAGTTCGGCGGCATCCAGCTGGCGATGGGTAGTCGAGGCGGGATGGGTGGCCAGTGACTTCGCGTCGCCCAGGTTGACCAGGCGGGTGAACAGCTTCAGCGCATCGAGGAAACGTGCGCCGGCTTCACGGCCGCCCGGCAGGCCGAAGGTCAGTACGCCCGAGCCGTGCCCGCCCAGGTAGCGCTGCGCGGCGGCATGCTCGGGGTCGTCGGCCAGCCCGGCGTAGCGCACCCAGGCCACCTTTGCGTGTGACTTCAGAAACTGCGCGACAGCCAGCGCGTTGGCGTTGATGCGCTCCATGCGCAGCGCCAGGGTTTCAATGCCCTGCAGGATCAGGAACGCATTGAACGGCGACAGCGCCGCGCCGGTATTGCGCAGCGGCACCACCCGCGCGCGGCCGATGTAGGCCGCCGGCCCCAGCGCTTCGGTATAGACCACGCCGTGATAGCTGGGGTCGGGCTGGTTGAGCCGTGCGAAGCGCTGGGGTTGTGCAGCCCAGTCGAAGCGGCCGGAATCGACGATCGCGCCGCCGAGGCTGTTGCCGTGGCCGCCGAGGTACTTGGTCAGCGAATGCACCACGATGTCGGCGCCGTGCTCGAACGGGCGCAGCAGGAACGGCGTGGCCACGGTGTTGTCGACAATCAGCGGCACGCCGGCGGCATGCGCGACCTCGGCAATCGCCGCGATGTCGGTGACGTTGCCACGCGGGTTGCCGATCGATTCGACGAACACCGCCTTGGTGCGTTCGTCGATCAGCGCGGCGAAGGCGGACGGATCGGCCGGGTCGGCGAAGCGCGCCTGGATGCCGTACTGCGGCAGCGTGTGCGCCAGCAGGTTGAGGCTGCCGCCATACAGCGCACTGGAGGCAACGATGTTGTCACCGGCCTCGGCAATGGTCTGGATGGCATAGGTGATCGCCGCCTGCCCCGAGGCCAGTGCCAGCGCGCCGATGCCACCCTCCAGTGCGGCCAGGCGCTGTTCCAGCACGTCGGTGGTGGGGTTCATGATGCGGGTGTAGATGTTGCCGGGCACCTTCAGGTCGAACAGATCGGCGCCGTGCTGGGTGTCATCGAAGGCATACGCCACCGTCTGGTAGATCGGCACCGCCACCGCGCGGGTGGTCGGGTCGGGACGGTAGCCGCCATGCACGGCCAGGGTTTCCAGTTGCCACTGCGGGTCGCTCATTGCGCCAGGCTCCATCCGGGGAAACCGCCACCATAGGCCAGCCAGAACCACGCGCTGAAAGCTGCTGGCGATGACGCCAGTACCACCGGTTATCAGGTTGGCCGCGATTCAGGCAGCCGTCATGGGCCGTTGCTAGGCTTCGCCGCCGGGCGCTCCTGCCCGGGCACGGAGGCCCAAGCGCATGCAGTCATCCCCCTGGACACCCGCCGCCAGCGGCTCGCCGACCCCGGTGCTGCTGGTGGAGGACGACCGCCGCCTGGCCGAACTGGTCAGCGACTACCTGCACGAACATGGCTTCGCCGTGCTGCATGTGGCCCGTGGCGACCTCGCCGGTGCGGCCTGCCGCCAGCACGCGCCGGAACTGGTGGTGCTGGACCTGATGCTGCCCGGCCTTGGCGGCATCGATGTGTGCCGGCAGATCCGCAGCTTCTCCGATGTGCCGATCCTGATGCTGACGGCCTGCGAGGACGACATCGAGCAGGTGCTCGGCCTGGAATCAGGCGCCGACGACTATGTGCACAAGCCGATCGAGCCGCGCCTGCTGCTGGCCCGCCTGCGCGCCCTGCTGCGCCGCCGCCATGGCAGCAGCAACACCGGCAGCCCCTGCCGCCTGATGCACGGCGAGCTGCTGATCGACCGCATGCAGCGCGATGTGCATCTGCACGGCCAGCCGGTGGACATGGGCACCACCGAATTCGAGATCCTGTGGCTGCTGGCCAGCCAGCCGGGGCAGATTCTCTCGCGTGACCAGATCCTGCAGGCGGTGCGCGGCATCGGCTTCGACGGGTTGGACCGCAGTGTCGATGTCAGCATCGGCAAGCTGCGCCGCAAGCTGGGGGATGACGCGCGCGAACCGCGGCGGATCAAGACGGTGTGGGGCCGCGGCTACCAGTTCAATCCCTCGTCCTGGTCGGCATGAAGCGGCTGTTCCTGCGCCTGTGGCTGGTGGTCGGCGCGAGCTTCCTGATCACCCTGCTGCTGATCAACGTGATCTTCGATCGCATCTACCTGCCGTTCCAGCAGCGTGTGTTCGCAGAGCAGGTGCGTGGCCAGTTGTATGCATTGCGGCAGGGGTTGGACGGAAAGGACTCCGCCGCCCAGCAGGATCAGCTGGCGCAATGGCAACCCCACTATGGCATCGCATTGGCTCTGCTGCCGTCAGCACCGGCCCTCGCGGCCGGCGAACAGGAACAGCTGCAGCGCAACGGGCTCATTTCCCGGCAGAAGTTCGAGATCGTACTGGCGCCGCTTGATCCACTGCATCCCGATGGCCCCTGGCTGCGCCTGCATCTGCCAGGCGAGCCGTCGATGACCCTCTATCTCACCCTGATCGCCTATTCGGTGATGCTGGCCCTGTTCGGGCTGTGCCTGTACGCCTGGGTGCGCCTGCTCTGGCGCGATCTGGACGCGCTGCGCGTGCACGCCGATCGCATCGGTGCCGGCGATCTGCAGGCGCGCGCGCAGGTTTCGCCACGCTCGCAGATCCGGGTCATCGTCGACCATTCCAACCGCATGGCCGCACGCGTGGCCGAACTGGTCCAGCGCCAGCGCGACCTCACCCACGCGATCTCGCATGAGCTGCGTACACCGATCGCGCGCGTGGCCTTCGGCCTGGACCTGATGCAGGACAGCGACGATCACGAACGCCGTACACGGCTGGCACAGGGGCTGCACGGCGACCTGGCCGAACTCAACCGGCTGGTCAGCGAACTGCTGGCCTATGAGCGTCTGGAGCATCCCGGCGAAGGCGAGCCGATGCAGCGCATTGAAGCCAACGACTGGCTGCAGGCCTGCCTGGCCGATGCACGCCGTGATGCCGAACGAGCCGGCGTGGTCCTGCGCGTGCAGCCCAGTGCGTTGCCGCGGGTGGATGCCGAACCGCGGCTGCTGCAGCTGGCGCTGAGCAATCTGGTAGGCAATGCGCTGCGCCACGCGCGTTCGCAGGTGGAAGTGTCGCTGGTCGGTGTCGGCGGCCGCGCGTGCCTGCGCGTGGATGACGACGGCCCGGGCATCGCCGAGGCCGACCACGAAAAAGTGATGCGCCCGTTCACCCGCCTGGATGACAGCCGCAGCCGCGATACCGGCGGCTTCGGGCTGGGCCTGGCCATCGTCAACCGCATTGCAGCCCGCCACGGTGGCGAGCTGCGCATCAGCCGCGCCACGCTGGGTGGCGCGCGTCTGGAAATGCACTGGCCGCTGGCTGCCAGCTGAACGCCCACGGGCGCCATTACAGTTGATTACAACTCCCGCACAACTGCGGAGGGATCGGTCGCCGGCATATCGCCACGCTGGCGACCCTGCAGCACTCGCCGGATGCGCGCGCTGCTTTCCTCCCATTGTCGAGAGATTCCATGTCCCAGCTTCGCCGTTCCCCCACCCTGCTCTGCCTGGCCCTGCTGCCGCTGTTCGCCGCGCCGATCGCCCACGCCAAGGATGACCACTGGACCTTCGAGCTCGCCGCTGGTGGTGGCGTGACGCCGCGCTACAGCGGCAGCGAGGAATACCGCGCGACGCCGTCGCTGTCGTTCGATGTCACCTCGCCGGGGGGATGGTTTCTGGGCACCAGTGGCATCGGTTGGGGCACGTCCATTGGCGAGCACACCCGCGTGCGTGCCTACATCGGCGCCAGCGGCATCCGCCGCGACAAGGACTCCCTGCTCGGCGGTTCGGACTTCCTGCGCGGCATGGGTGATATCGATACCCGTCCCCTGGTCGGTCTCACCGCTGGTTATACGCTGGGCGAAGCCGTGCTGAGCGGCTCCTGGCAGTTCACCCGCAAGGACGAGGACAAGGCCGAGAACGGCCTGGCTACCCAGCAGATCCATCTGAATCTGAGCATGCCGCTGTTCGACCTGGCCGGTGGCGTGGTCAGCGGCAGTGTTTCCACCGACTACGGCAATCGTGGCTACATGCAGACCTGGTACGGCGTCAGCCCGGACCAGGCGGCGCGCACCGGCTTTGCCCAGCACACGCCGAAGGCTGGGCTGGTCAGCGCCGGTCTTGGCCTGAAATGGAGCCACCGCGTGGGCCGCAATGGCAACTGGTACATCTCGGCCGAAGGCACGCGCCTGCTCGGCGATGCGGCCGACAGCCCGATCGTGCTGAAGGCGAACCAGTTCGGCTTGATGAGCGGCTATACGCACCGCTTCTGAGTGAGCGCCGGGCATGGCCCGGCGTACTTCGCAGGAAACGGGGCGCCGCGGTCAGGCAGCGCCCCGTGTGAATCACGCCTTTGCGAATACCAGATGTCCGCCGTCGTTGCCGACTTCAATGGTGTCGCCGTTGACGAAGGCGCCGGACAGGATCTTCTGCGCCAGCGGGTTCTCCAGCTGCGCCTGGATCGCGCGCTTCAACGGACGTGCGCCATACACCGGATCGAAACCAACGTTGCCGAGCAGGTCGAACGCTGCATCGGACACCAGCAGCTTCAAACCACGTTCGGCCAGGCGCTTTTCCAGCCCACGCATCTGGATACGCGCGATCTGCTTGATCTGCTGCTTGTCCAGCGGGTGGAACACCACGATGTCGTCCAGGCGGTTGATGAACTCCGGGCGGAAGTGCGCCTGCACCACGCCCATTACCGCCGCCTTCATCTGCGTGTAGGCCTCCGGGCTGTCATCAGCGCTCATGTCCTGGATCTGGTGCGAGCCCAGGTTCGAGGTCATCACGATGACGGTGTTGCGGAAGTCCACGGTGCGGCCCTGGCCATCGGTCAGGCGGCCATCGTCCAGCACCTGCAGCAGGATGTTGAACACATCCGGATGCGCCTTCTCCACTTCGTCCAGCAGGATCAACGAATACGGACGGCGACGCACGGCCTCGGTCAGGTAGCCACCCTCTTCGTAACCGACGTAGCCCGGGGGCGCACCGATCAGGCGGGCGACGCTGTGCTTCTCCATGAACTCGCTCATGTCGATGCGGATCATCGCGTCGGCACTGTCGAACAGGAACTCGGCCAGCGACTTGCACAGCTCGGTCTTGCCGACGCCGGTCGGGCCGAGGAACAGGAACGAACCGGCCGGGCGATTCGGATCGGACAGGCCCGCACGCGAACGGCGCACGGCATCGGAGACGACCTTGATCGCTTCCTCCTGGCCGACCACGCGGTTGTGCAGCACCTCTTCCATCCGCAGCAGCTTGTCGCGCTCACCTTCGAGCATCTTGTTGACCGGAATGCCGGTCCAGCGCGACACGACCTCGGCGATCTCCTCGTCGGTGACCCGGTCCTGCACCAGCTTGAAGTCCCTGTGTTCGGCTTCCTGCGCAGCGGCCAGCTGCTTTTCCAGCTGCGGCAGCAGGCCATACTGGATCTCGCTCATCTTGGCGAAATCCTGGCGGCGCTGCGCGGCTTCCAGCTCCAGCTTGGCCTGCTCGACCTGCTCCTTGATCTTGGTCGCACCCTGCAGCGCTGCCTTCTCCGACTTCCAGATTTCATTGAGGTCGGAGAACTCACGCTCCAGCGCATCGATGTCGTTCTCCAGATCGGCCAGGCGCTGCCGCGAGGCCTCGTCCTTTTCCTTCTTCAGCATCTCGCGCTGGATCTTCAGCTGGATCACCCGGCGTTCCAGGCGGTCCAGCTCCTCCGGCTTGGAGTCGATTTCCATGCGCAGGCGCGAGGCCGCCTCGTCCATCAGATCGATGGCCTTGTCCGGCAGCTGGCGGTCGGTGATGTAGCGGTTGGACAGCGTCGCAGCGGCGACGATGGCCGGGTCGGTGATCTCCACGCCGTGGTGCACCGCGTACTTTTCCTTCAGCCCGCGCAGGATGGCAATGGTGTCTTCCACCGACGGCTCACCCACGAAGACCTTCTGGAAGCGGCGCTCCAGCGCGGCATCCTTTTCGATGTACTTGCGGTACTCATCCAGCGTGGTGGCACCGACGCAGTGCAGCTCGCCGCGTGCCAGCGCCGGCTTGAGCATGTTGCCGGCATCCATCGCGCCATCGGCCTTACCCGCACCGACCATGGTGTGCAGCTCATCGATGAACAGGATGATCTGCCCTTCGCTCTTGGCCAGGTCGTTGAGCACGCCCTTCAACCGCTCCTCGAACTCACCACGGAACTTGGCACCGGCAATCAGCGCGCCCATGTCCAGCGACAGCACACGCTTGCCGCGCAGGCCCTCGGGCACTTCGTCGTTGATGATGCGCTGGGCCAGACCTTCGACGATCGCGGTCTTGCCAACGCCAGGTTCGCCGATCAGCACCGGGTTGTTCTTGGTCCGGCGCTGCAGCACCTGGATCGTGCGGCGGATTTCCTCGTCACGGCCGATCACCGGATCGAGCTTGCCGCTCTCGGCGCGCGCGGTCAGGTCGATGGTGTACTTCTCCAGCGCCTGCCGCTGTTCCTCGGCGTTCTCCGACTGCACGTTCTCGCCGCCACGCAGCTTGTCGATCGCAGCCTGCAGGCGGGTCTTGTCGGCACCGGCGGCGCGCAGCGCCATGCCCAGCGTGCCACTGTCTTCCAGCGCCGCCAGCACGAACCACTCGCTGGCAATGAAGGCATCGCCATTCTGCTGGGCCAGCTTGTCAGTGTGATTGAGCAGGCGTCCGAGGTCGTTGCCCATCGAAACGTTGCCAGCCTGGCCGGACACCTTCGGCAGCGCATCCAGTGCCTCGGTCAGGCGCTCGCGCAGCACCGGCACGTTCACCCCGGCCTGGGCCAGCAGCGGGCGCGTACTGCCACCCTGCTGGTCCAGCAACGCGCTGAACAGGTGAACTGGTTCGATGATGCTGTTGTCGCGGCCAACGGCCAGCGACTGTGCGTCTGCCAGCGCCTGCTGGAAACGCGAGGTGAGCTTGTCCATCCGCATTGCGAATCCTCATCGGTCATCAGGGCCGGCCCGCGCCGGCGATGCTGGAAAGATGCGGTTGCCCCACCCCGTTTCAAGGGTGACTGCGACTGCACCCCGAGGCCAGTCAGCCTGCGGCCAGCATGCCGGAACGGGTGTGGTCGGCGCGTTGATCCCGATCAGTTCCGCGCGGTGGAAGGGTTCAACGGGTGATCGCGCTGCGGATCGCCCGCAGCTGCTGCTTGACCGCCCGCGCCTGCGCCGGATCCATGCGCAGCAGGGCCTTCTGCCCGATCGAGCGTGACTGCAGGGTGGGATCGACGAAGCGATAGCGGCCCCGTTCGTCGCGCTGCACCAGCGGCGCCTGGGCCAGTTCCGGGGTCTCCAGCAGGTGGTCGATCACCGTGACCAGACGGTCGTTGAAATAGCCCTCGGGCCGGCCAAGGTCCACGTAAGCCTGCTGGATCAGCGGATAGAAGCGCTTGTAGGCCGTGGCCGTTGCCGCCGGGTCCAGCGCGGTGAAGGCCTGCACGTAGGGCGCATAGCGCGCCGCATTGCTGGCGGCGATGCGTTCACCGCCTTCGCCCGGCTCGACCTGCAGGTTGCCTGGCAGCGGGCGCGCGGCCAGCGCTGTGGGTGGCACGCTGGGCTTGTCCAGGTTGTCGACCTGGGTGACCAGGCGCTGGATCAGATGGTCGCGCAACAGCAGGGTCAGCGGACCCTCGCCCTGGAACAGCTGGCTCAGCGCGCCCCAGGCAGCGGCATCGCTGTCAGCCAGCTTCGGCAGCGCCGGATCCGCCGCGGCCTCGGTATCCAGCGGATACTTGATCGGAGGTAGTGTTGGGGCGGGTTCTGCGGCCGCCTTCGGTTGTGCCGGTGCGCCGGTACTGGCCGGGGTTGATTGCACCGGCACCGAAACTCCGTCCGCCAGGCTCTTCAGCTGGTCGCGGAACAGCCAACCGCCCGCGCCACCGATCACCACCACGCCCAACACCCAAGGCCAAACTGCTTTTCCACTCTGCATGATGCAGCACCTCGTTTTCACACGCATGGAGAAGGTGTGACCCGGCTGATTTCCGTGGGTTCCCCACCCGTTCCGGTAAGGTTCGGGAAACGCGTTGACAGCGCAGTGCGACGGGCGGCCCAATGAGCAGTCCAGCCTCTTCGACGAACGACCCATGGAGCTTTGCCCGGAACCGGTGCCTTTCCGCATCAGCACGCTCGACCTGACACTGGTGTATCGAGAGCAGAACGCGAGCGCACAGGTGAATGTGGAGGCACAGACGCTGGAGGACTATGCAGCGCAGCCGGGCATGCGTTACCGCTCACTGCAGGTGGATTTCGAACTTGTCCATGAAGCGCGCTGCCGGGGCGGAAATTTTCACGAGATGCGCCACGGCGAGATCTTCGAGGAAACCGGACCAGCCGATGAAACCGCGCACTGGCGGCAAACCGGTCTCTGCCCTTTCCCCGGCTTCTACCGGGTCATCCACGATCCTGGCCTGGCGGCACTGCTCGCGCACTACGATCCCCGCAATGTCCACGACCTGCAGCTTTTCATCCTTGCCGCACATGACAGCTACGTTGAAGTCCTGGCCAAGGGATATCGCTACACGCTGGCTGGCAGCGTCAATGAGCACGACATCATCACCGTCGCGCCATCGGCCTGAACACTCCGACATCCAACGCCAGGTAGGCATTGCACTCACGCCCGCTTTGCGCGAGCAGCGCGACGCTATGCATCCTGTCCCGTGGAGACACTGCCATGCAATACGCGCTGTATTACTGGACCGGCATCCAGGGCCGTGGCGAGTTCGTGCGGCTGGCGCTGGAAGATGCCGGTGCCGACTACATCGACATGGCGCGGGTGCACGGCGATGCAGTGATGCAGCCGTTTCTCGATGGCAGCAGTGAAGGTGCGCAGCCCTTCGCGCCGCCGTTCCTGAAGGCCGGTCGCCAGGTCATCGCGCAGGTCGCGGCAATCCTGGATTTCCTGGGCCCGACGCTGGACCTGGTGCCACAGGCAGCCTCGCGGCGGATGCAGGCGCTGCAGTTGCAGCTGACCATCGCCGACCTGGTGGCCGAGGTGCATGACACCCACCATCCGATCGCTGCATCGAAGTACTACGAAGAGCAGAAGACCGAGGCCAAGGCACGTGCCGCGTCGCTGCGCAGCGAACGGCTACCGAAGTTCCTCAGCTACTTCGAGCAGGTGCTGGCCGCCAACGGTGGCCGCCATGCACTGCGCGAGCACTCGTATGTGGATCTGTCGCTGTTCCAGCTGCTGAGCGGGCTGAACTACATGTTCCCACGCCGCATGCAGGCACTGGAACCGACCCTGCCCCTGCTGCGCGCGCTGCAGGAGCGGGTGGCGAAGCGACCGAACATCGCCGCCTATCTGGGCTCGGAACGGCGCCTGGCGTTCAACACGAATGGCATCTTCCGCCATTACCCCGAGCTGGATGGGGAGCGGTAGTGCCGGCCGCTGGCCGGCAACTGCACGATGCGTCCGAGCTCCATGAGCATGCCGGCCAGCGGCCGGCACTACCACGGGTCAGCTGTTTTCACCCAGCGGCTTCACCGCCTGCTTCTGCAGTGACAGCAGGCCCAGCAGCAGCGCCAATGCCACATAGGCGCCGGCGAACTGCCAGCTGATGATGCGCGCCAGGCCGTCCAGATCCCACGGCAGGTAGATGCCACCGCGCGGGTCCACCGAGTGGATCAGGCCGAACAGGGTCAGCACCGCCGCCACCAGCAGGAAGCCGCAGGCGCGGCGCAGGCGGCCATCAACCATGGCCGCCACCGCAGAGATCCACAGCATCGAGGTGATGATGAAGCCATTGCCGAGGGTGAAGATCACCGCCAGCTCAGGCAATCCGTGGCCATCGAGCTTGGTCAGCAGCTGCGGCAGCTGGTCCGGTGCGATCCAGCCTGGCGCCTTGATCGCCAGCAGGTACGCTACCGACGGCAGGAAACCGAACACCATCGCGCCGGTATGGTGGCGCGGCGTGGCCTGGAAGGCCTGGGTGGTGATGTCGATGGCCACGTACACGATGATCGGTGCCAGCACCGCCAGCGGCAGCCACTGCACCAGCCCGGAGATGATGCCGAGCATGCCGCCGATGCCGACGAACAGGCCGGTCAGCAGCGTGTAGCCGCTGCGCGCGCCCATGTGCTTGTAGGCCGGCTGGCCGATGTACGGCGTGGTCTGCGCCACGCCACCGCAGACACCGGCCACCAGCGTAGCCACCGCTTCCACCAGCAGGATGTCACGGGTGCGGTAGTCATCACCGGCCGCGCGTGCGCTTTCGGACACGTTGATGCCACCGACCACCATCAGCAGGCCGAACGGCAGCAGCAGCGGCAGGTAGGTCATCGCGGTGGGCAGGCCGTCGAGGAAGCCCAGCGTCGGCAGCGGCAGCACCACCTGTGGCGGCACCCACGCCGGCACATGGAAGCCCGGCGCGCCCAGCCCGGCCAGGCCCAGCCCGTAATACAGCACGGTGCCGAACACGAAGGCCAGCAGCACGCCGGGGCCACGCACCGGCAGCTTGCCCTTGGCGATCAGCACGTACAGCAGCAGGCCCAGCGTGGTGAAGCCGACCAGCGGCGAGCGCAGCGTTTCCAGCAGCGGCAGCAGGCCCATCAGCACCAGCGCGATGCCGGCGATGGAACCCAGCAGCGCAGCACGCGGCAGCGCGCGGGTGACCGCTTCACCGAAGAATGACAGCACGAACTTGAGCACGCCCATGATCACCAGCGCGGCCATGCCCAGCTGCCAGGTGGCGATACCCGCAGCATGCGGGTCCATGCCCTGCTGCTTGAAGGCGATGAAGGCCGGACCGAGCACCAGCAACGCCATGCCGATGCTGGTCGGTGCATCCAGGCCCAGCGGCATGGCGGTGACATCATCGCGGCCGGTACGCGCGGCCAGCCGGCGGGCCATCAGGGTGTACAGCAGGTTGCCGACCAGCACGCCGAAGGCGGTGCCGGGGAACATGCGGCCGAACACCACGTCGGCGGGGAACTGGAAGATCCCGACCAGGGCCATGGCGATGAAGCCGAGGATGGAGAGGTTGTCGACGACCAGGCCGAAGAAGCCGTTGAAGTCGCCGGAGACGAACCAACGACGCGGTGCGGCGGAAGCGGGAGCGGACATGGAAGGGGTGGTGGGGGTGGGGACCGCCGATGG
>NZ_JASJSQ010000058.1:0-30981 GCF_030236855.1 Stenotrophomonas maltophilia group sp. Smal13 | reverse complement strand
GTGAGCCGCATGGATGCGGCGACCGAGCTTACATGGACGTACTTGCAGCGTCCCCTGCACGGCCTACCCACCCTGCCAACCGCATGACCCGCTCTTCGCGACCAAGCCCCCGCCACGAGGGGCTCAGCCGTTCGCCGGAATCACAGTTCCGAACGAATGCGCTCGCGCAGCGCCTGCAGATCCTTGGCAAACGCATCGATACCGGTCGCCAGTTTCTCGGTTGCCATCGGATCGGCCGCCAGGTCGGCTGCGAACTTCGCCGCATCGATCGGGGTCACCGCCACGCCGTCGGCCGCACCGGCCACCAGCTTGCGCGGCAGCTCGCCGTGGTCGGCGTCCAGCTTCTCCAGCAGGTCCGGCGAAATCGTCAGGCGGTCGCAGCCGGCCAGCGCTTCGATCTGCGCGGTCGAACGGAACGAGGCGCCCATCACCACGGTCGGCGAACCGCGGCGCTTGAATTCGGCATACACGCCGCGCACGAACTTCACGCCCGGGTCTTCATCGATGTTGGCCGGGGTCTGGCCGTTGGCCACGTACCAGTCCAGGATGCGGCCGACGAACGGCGAGATCAGGAACGCGCCGGCTTCGCTGCAGGCCAGCGCCTGGGTCGGGTTGAAGATCAGGGTCAGGTTGCAGTCGATGCCCTCGGCCTGCAGGATGCGCGCGGCTTCCACGCCTTCCCAGGTCGCGGCGATCTTGATCAGGATCTTCTCGCGCGGCACGCCGGCATCGGCGTACATCTGGATGAACTGGCGGGCCTTGGCTACGGTGGCAGCGGTGTCGTGGGCCTGGTCGGCATCCACTTCGGTGGACACGCGGCCCGGCACCAGGGTGCTCAGCAGCGCGCCGACGCCGATGGTCAGGCGGTCGGCCACGGCGTGCACCACGGCTTCGCGGTCGCCACTCTGCTGGCGGCCCCAGGCCAGTTCGCGTTCGATCAGCTCGGCGTAGACCGGCAGGTCCAGCGCCTTCTTCACCAGGGTCGGGTTGGTGGTGCAGTCCACCGGCTGCAGGCGCTTGATCGCCTCGTAGTCACCGGTATCGGCAACGACCACGGACAGTTCGCGCAGCTGGGACAGTTTGGACGGGGTACTCATTACGGCTCCTGGTGCAGGGGGATCGAATCGCGCGCGGTGCGCAGCGGTAATCAGGGGCGGTCGTTGTGGACCGCGGTCACGCGCAGGCGCAGCTTGCGGCCGCCGGGCGCGTTCCAGTCGATGCTCTGGCCGATCGAAAGGCCGAGCAGGGCACTGCCGACCGGGGCCAGCACGGAAACCTTGCCTTCATCGACGTTGGCTTCGCGGGGGAAGACCAGGGTCAGGACGTGCTTCTCGCCCGACACTTCATCTTCGCACTCCACGCGCGAATGCATCATGACGATGCCTTCGGGAATCTGGTCCGGTGCCAGCACGGTGGCACGGTTGAGTTCTTCAGCAAGCGCGAGCGCGGCAGGCGTCTGGCTCAGCGCAGGGGATTCGAGCATGGCGTCCAGGCGGTCCATGTCGAAGGTGGAAACGGTGATCGACGGCGGCAGGCCGCTGGCGGTACTCATGGTGAAGCTCCTTGGTTGAAAGCCATGCAAAAGGCGGCACCTGCTGGCGCCGCCTGTCTGTATTGTGGGGACAAATGCGACCGGAATCGACTCCTGCCGATTCCAGGCCGGTGCTGCGGGGGTTCAGCCGTTCAGCGCGGGGCCGGGCAGGGCGGTCGTGTCGCCGGCGGCGTTGACCGCTTCCAGGGTGAACAGCGCCTGCGGCAGGCGCTTGAACTGATCGGCCAGCTCCATCAGGAAGTCGTTCATGGCCGAGCTGCGGCGCCAGATCATGGCGATGCGGCGGCTGGGGCGGCCTTCGCCGGTGAAGTCGAGCAGGCGGATGTTGTTCGAGCGCGGCACCGGCGGCTGCACCGACAGGCTTGGCAGCAGGGTGATGCCGACGTCGGCGGCGACCATCTGCCGCAGCGTTTCCAGGCTGGTGGCGCGGAACTCGGACTTCTCGTTGGCACCGAACAGGCGGCAGACTTCAAGCGCCTGGTCGCGCAGGCAATGGCCATCTTCCAGCAGCAGCAGCTTCTGCGTGGCCAGTTCCTGCACGTCCAGGTGTTCGCGACGGGCCAACGGGTGGCGCCCGGACACGGCCAGCAGGAACGGTTCCTCGAACAGGAACTCGGCATGCAGCTGGTCGTCGATCACCGGCAGGGCCAGCAGTGCAGCGTCGAGCTTGCCTTCGCGCAGGCGGTCCAGCAGCACATCGCTCTTTTCCTCGACCAGCAGCAGTTCCAGCTCCGGGAAGCGATCGCGGATGCGCGGAATCACATGCGGCAGCAGGTACGGGCCCAGGGTCGGGAAGATCCCCAGGCGCACCGTACCGGCTTCCGGATCGCGACTGCGACGTGCCGCTTCCTTCAGCTGTTCCACTTCGGACACGATCACCCGTGCCCGTGCTGCTGCTTCCTGGCCGGCCGGGGTCAGCATCACCTTGCGCGGTGCACGTTCCACCAGCGGCAGGCCCAGCTCTTCTTCCAGCTTGCGGATCTGCGTGGACAGCGTCGGCTGGCTGACGAAGCAGGAGGCGGCAGCCCGGCCGAAATGCTTGTGGTCGGCCAGGGCTACCAGGTACTTCAGATCACGTAGGTTCATCCTTACACCCCAGGGGTAACGGACCGGCTGACGGCATGGTTACCCGACAGGCAGACAATGTTCCCGGTGATCTGGGAACGATGGATCAGGCAGCTTCAGCAACGGCACCGCTGCTGCTGCTCACCGACGAGCGGATCAGGTGGTCGAACGCGCTCAGTGCGGCGGTCGAACCGGCGCCCATGGCAATGATGATCTGCTTGTAGGGTACCGTCGTGCAATCGCCAGCAGCGAACACGCCCGGCAGGTTGGTCTGGCCGCGGTCATCGATGACGACCTCGCCACGCGGCGACAGCGCCACGGTGTCCTTCAGCCACTCGGTGTTGGGCAGCAGGCCGATCTGCACGAAGATGCCTTCCAGCTCGACGCGGTGGGCGTCGCCGCCGACACGGTCCTTGTAGACCAGGCCGGTGACACGGCTGCCGTCGCCCAGCACTTCGGTGGTCTGTGCGCTGGTCAGCACGGTGACGTTGGCCAGGCTGCGCAGTTTCTTCTGCAGCACTTCGTCGGCGCGCAGGCTGGAATCGAACTCCAGCAGGGTTACATGCGACACGATGCCGGCCAGATCGATGGCCGCTTCCACGCCGGAGTTGCCGCCGCCGATCACCGCCACGCGCTTGCCCTTGAACAGCGGACCATCGCAGTGCGGGCAGTAGGCCACGCCCTTGTTGCGGTACTGGTCTTCGCCCGGCACGTTCATCTGGCGCCAGCGTGCGCCGGTGGACAGGATCACCGAACGCGACTTCAGCACCGCGCCGTTCTCCAGCTGCACCTGCACCAGGCCGTCTTCACCGGCCGGCACCAGCGCGCTGGCGCGCTGCAGGTTCATGATGTCCACTTCGTACTCGCGCACGTGCTGTTCCAGCGCGGTGGCCAGCTTCGGGCCCTCGGTCTCCTTCACCGAAATGAAGTTCTCGATCGCCATGGTGTCCAGCACCTGGCCACCGAAACGTTCGGCGGCGATGCCGGTGCGGATGCCCTTGCGTGCAGCATAGATCGCTGCTGCCGCGCCGGCCGGGCCACCGCCCACCACCAGCACGTCGAAGGCGTCCTTGGCGGCGATCTTCTCGGCATCGCGCTTGCTGGCATTGGTGTCCAGCTTGGCGACGATCTGCTCGAGGGTCATGCGACCCTGGTCGAAGACTTCACCGTTGAGGTACACGGTCGGCACCGACATGATCTCGCGCTTCTCGACTTCGTCCTGGAACAGGGCACCGTCGATGGCCACGTGCTGGATGCGTGGGTTGAGTACCGCGGCCAGGTTCAGCGCCTGCACCACGTCCGGGCAGTTCTGGCAGGACAGCGAGAAGTAGGTTTCGAACTTGTATTCACCTTCCAGGTTCTGCACCTGCTCGATCAGCTCGGCGGTGGCCTTGGACGGGTGGCCGCCGACCTGCAGCAGCGCCAGCACCAGCGAGGTGAACTCGTGGCCCATCGGCAGGCCGGCGAAGGTCAGGTGGATATCCTGGCCCGGGGTGCCCAGGTCGAAGGACGGCACACGGCCCTGGCCATCGCGCAGCACCTGCAGCGAGATCTTGTCCGACAGGCTGTCCAGGGTCTGCAGCAGTTCCAGCATTTCCTGCGACTTGGCGCCGTCGTCGGCGTGCGCGGTGATCTGGATCGGGCGGGTCACGCGCTCCAGATAGGTCTTCAGCTGCGACTGCAGGTTGGCGTCCAACATCGGGTCATCTCCTGGCTTCAGGCAAACAGGGGGCGTGGCACCGCTGTAGAAGGTAGCGGACCAGCAGGGGGTAGGGGTGAACCCAAGACAGCGACCGTGGAAGGGGCTGGCTGGCCAAGGCGGGCGAGCGTTGGCTGTCTTGGGTTCACCCCCACGCCGGCGGGGGGACCGGCACGGGGATGAAAGGCGCGCCGTGGCGTGGGGCCACGGCAGGCCGGTACCGCTTTAGATCTTGCCGACCAGGTCCAGCGACGGGGTCAGGGTCTTCTCGCCTTCCTTCCACTTGGCCGGGCACACCTGGTTCGGGTTGGCGGCGGTGAACTGGGCAGCCTTCAGCTTGCGCAGGGTTTCGGAGACGTCACGGGCGATCTCGTTGGAGTGGATCTCCAGGGTCTTGATCACGCCTTCCGGGTTGATGATGAAGGTGCCGCGCAGGGCCAGGCCTTCTTCCGGAATGTGCACGCCGAAGGCGTTGGTCAGCTGGTGGGTCGGGTCGCCGACCAGCGGGAACTGGGCCTTGCCGACGGCCGGCGAGGTTTCGTGCCACACCTTGTGCGAGAAGTGGGTGTCGGTGGTGACGATATAGACCTCGGCGCCGGCCTTCTTGAACTCGGCGTAATGGTCAGCGGCGTCTTCGATCTCGGTCGGGCAGTTGAAGGTGAAGGCGGCCGGCATGAAGATCAGGACCGACCACTGGCCCTTCAGGGTGCTGTCGGAAACCTTGATGAACTCGCCATTCAGGTAAGCATTGGCTTCGAACGGCTGGATCTGGGTGTTGATCAGGGACATCGTTTTTCCTCTGGGTGAAGGGGAGTGGGTGAATCGACAAGACCTAGAGTACCGACTCGCTATCGATAAGAACAATCCATTGATTGCATCTATTTGATAGATACAGTCTATCAGAATGCACTGAGCAGGCACTGAACCCAGACGCTTTCATCCTGCAACTGCCTGTGTGACAAGGAAAATCTTCCGGAACGGCTGAATAGGGCCAATAGTCCCTCCTTATCCCCTCGGGCAGAACCTGAACGGATTGCAGCCTTTTGTAGAGTCGAGCCATGCTCGACTGCGGACCTGTGGATGTGTAGCTCGACTGCGGCAGAAGCAGCCGAGCATGGGCTCCGCTCTACAATTGCGGCATGTTTTCCCAAACCGAACCCTCCCTGCGCCAGATCGTGGCCGAGGCCAGTGCCCGCCTCGGCGGCGTCGAGGCCCGCCACGAGGCCGAACTGCTGCTGCTGCATGTGCTGGAGCGCCCGCGCAGCTGGCTGTTCGCGCATGCTACCGATCCGCTGGCCGCCGCCGACCTGGCCGCCTTCGAAGCGTTGCTGGCCCGCCGTGTGGCCGGCGAGCCGGTGGCCTACCTGACCGGCCGCCGCGGTTTCTGGACGCTGGACCTGGAGGTCGACCCGGCCACGCTGATCCCGCGTCCGGAAACCGAACTGCTGGTCGAGCTGGCGCTGGAGCGCCTGCCGCAGGACCAGGCGCTGCAGCTGGTTGACCTGGGCACCGGCAGCGGTGCGATTGCACTTGCACTGGCCAGCGAACGGCCCCAAGCGCAGGTGCTGGCCACCGATGCCAGCCCGGGCGCGCTGGCCGTGGCCGCGCGCAATGCTGCGCGCCATGAACTGCGCAACGTCCGCTTCGTCGAGGGCGGGCACGACTGGTATGCGCCGCTGCAGGGGGCACGCTTCGACCTGATCGCCAGCAATCCGCCGTACATCGCCAGCGATGATCCGCACCTGGCACAGGGCGACCTGCGTTTTGAACCGGCCACCGCGCTGGCCTCCGGCGTGGATGGACTGGATGACATCCGCCGCATCGTCGACGGTGGCCAGGCCCATCTGCTGCCCGGCGGTTGGCTGCTGATCGAGCACGGTTGGGACCAGGGCGTGGCGATCCGCGCGCTGTTCGACGCGGCGGGTTTTACGGAGGTGCAGACCGTACAGGATCTGGAGCAGCGCGACCGGATCACCCTGGGCCGGCGTCCGGCCTAGAATGGAGGTTCTCCTGCCCCGGCAGGGCATCACCCTGGAGCTGCAAGCATGCGTACGCTGTACCCCGCCATCACCCCCTACGACGTCGGCACCCTGAAGGTCGACGACCGCCACACGCTGTACTTCGAACAGTGCGGCAACCCGGATGGCAAGCCGGTGGTGATGCTGCACGGTGGCCCGGGCGGTGGCTGCAGCGACAAGATGCGCCAGTTCCACGACCCGTCCAAGTACCGCATCATCCTGTTCGACCAGCGCGGTGCCGGCCGTTCCACTCCGCACGCCGACCTGGTGGACAACACCACCTGGGACCTCGTCGCCGATATCGAGAAGCTGCGCGAGCACCTCAAGGTTGATCGCTGGCAGGTGTTCGGCGGCAGCTGGGGTTCAACCCTGGCGCTGGCCTATGCCGAAACCCACCCGCAGCGCGTGACCGAACTGGTCCTGCGCGGCATCTTCATGCTGCGTCGCTGGGAACTGGAATGGTTCTACCAGGAAGGCGCCAACCGCTTGTTCCCGGATGCGTGGGAGCACTACCTCAAGCCGATTCCGTCGGTGGAGCGTCATGACCTGATCTCGGCCTTCCACCGCCGCCTGACCAGCGAAGACGAAACCACCCGCCTGGAAGCGGCCAAAGCCTGGGCGGTGTGGGAAGGCGCGACCAGCTTCCTGCACGTCGACGACGACTTCATCAACAGCCACGAAGACCCGCACTTCGCGCTGGCCTTTGCCCGCATCGAGAACCATTACTTCGTCAACGGCGGCTTCTTCGAGGTGGAAGACCAGCTGCTGCGCGACGCGCACCGCATCGCTGACATTCCCGGCGTGATCGTGCACGGCCGCTACGACGTGGTCTGCCCGCTGGCCAACGCCTGGGACCTGACCAAGGTGTGGCCGAAGGCGAAGCTGGAAATCACGCCGGCCTCGGGCCACTCGGCGTTCGAAGCCGAAAACGTGGACGCGCTGGTGCGCGCCACCGATAGCTTCGCCTGATCGGTAACGCCGGGCCATGCCCGGCGCTATCGGCCCTCATCCGCGCATGGCGTGGATCTACCGCAGCCTGGTAGTGCCGGCCGCTGGCCGGCAACCCGGAAACGGTTGGATGCGCGCAGACGCCGGCCAGCGGCCGGCGCTACCACTGCCCGGCCAGCAACGCGTCGGCCAGTACCTGCAGCTTCGGCGAATGCTGGCGCGACGGTGGGTAGATCAACGACAGTTCGCGGCTGCGGCCTTCGAACGGCTGCAGCACGCGCTGCAGGCGGCCATCGGCCAAGGCGTCGGCCACCGCGAAATCCATCACCTGCACGATGCCGATACCGGCGATGGCCGCTTCCACCAGCGGATCGCCGCTGTCGAACACCATACGCGTTGGCGGCGTGAACTCGCGCAGTTGCCCGTCCTGCAGGAACTGCCAGTCCACCAGCCGGCCACTGCGCAGGTTGCGCACCGCCAGGCAGGCATGGTCCTGCAGCGCGGCCACATCGTCCGGTGCGCCACAGCGGGCCAGATAGGCGGGGCTGGCCACCGTCACCCAGCGCAGCGGCCGCAATGGCCGCGCGACGATGCGCTGGTCGGCGATGACGCCGGTGCGCAGCGCGGCATCGAAGCCTTCCTCGACCAGATCGACCAGACGGTCGCTGAGCACCGCTTCCACCTGCAGCTGCGGATGCTGTTGCAGCAACGGCGCCAGCATCGGCACTAGCACCTTGCGCCCGAACATCGACGGCGCACTGATCTTCAACGTGCCCGAGGGCGTGCACGGGCGGTCGGCCAGTTGCCGCTCGGCATCGTCCAGGCCGGCCAGCAGCGGTGCCACCTGTTCGACGAATTGGCGGCCATCCGGGGTCAGCGCCACATTGCGGGTGTTCCGCTGCAGCAGCTTCACCCCCAGCGTGGCTTCCAGCCTTCCGATCGCGCGCGACAGGCCGGACTGGCTCAGGCCCAGTTGGCCGGCGGCCACGGTGAAACTGCGGGCTTCGGCCACCTGCACCAGCATGCGCACCGCATTGAGGTCCATCGAGGCTGCATTCATGCTGAAAATCATGACAGATATGGTCGCTTAGGGGTTTATTGATTGGGCTGCATCAATGAGACTGCGCTCCCCCACCGCGCCAGACCGCCGATGCCTCCCCTCAAATACCCGCGCTGGGCGCTGACCCTGCTGGCCACCGCCCAGCTGATCATCGCCCTGGATGCCACCATCATCTTCGTTGCCCTGCATGACATGGGCCGCGCGCTGCAGATCAACGCGCAGCAGCTGCAATGGGTGGTCAGTGCCTACACCGTGGCCTTCGGCGGCAGCCTGCTGCTCGGCGGGCGCGCCGCCGACCTGATCGGCCGCCGCCGCTTCTACCGGCTGGGCATGCTGCTGTTCGCGCTGGCCTCGCTGCTCGGCGCGCTGGCGCCGAACGCCACGCTGTTGATCATCGCGCGCGCCGCACAAGGCGTCGGGGCGGCGCTGCTGTTCCCGGCCACGCTGGCGCTGACCAACACGCTGTACGCCGAAGGCCCGGTACGCAATCGTGCGCTGGCGATCTGGAGCATGGCCAGCGCGGTGGGCCTGGCGCTGGGCACGCTGCTCGGCGGCGTGCTGACCCAGGCGTTCGGCTGGCCGGCGGTGCTGGCGGTGATCGTGCCGCTGGCCACGGCGTGCGCGGTCGCGGCCGGTACATGGCTGCCGGCCGATGGTCCACGCGTGCAGGGCCGTTCCTTCGATCTGGCCGGTTGTCTCACTGTCACCGCTGGCGGCAGCCTGCTGGTCACCACCCTCGTGCAAGGGCCGGAGTGGGGCTGGACGGCGCCGGCTACGCTCATCTGCCTGCTGCTTTCAGCCGTACTGTTGACGGTGTTCGTACAGATCGAAAAGCGCAGCCGTGACCCGCTGATGCAGTTTTCGCTGTTGCGCCTGCCCGGCCTCCGCGCCGCGCTGGGTCTGACCTTCGCTTTCATGAGCAGCTATGGCGTGCAGTACTACTTCCTGGCGCTCTACTTCCAGGATGGCTATGGCTGGAGCCCGCTGCAGGCCGGTATGGCCTTCCTGCTGCCGACATTGGTGTGCACCTTCGGCATCCGGATTGCCGAACGCATGCTGCGGCGCCGTTCGCCACGGCAGGTGCTGGCCTGGGGCTTCGCCGCAGGTGCCGTCGGCATCGCCGCGGTTGCGTTGGCGATGCCGCATGGCGCCAGCTACTGGCCGCTGTTGCCGGGCATCGTGGTGCTCAGCGTCGGCCAGGGCATGAGCTGGACGGCGATGTGGATCGTGGCCGGGCAGGGCGTGCCGGGTCCGCAGCAAGGCGTCGCGTCCGGCATGGCGGCCACCGCCCAGCAGATCGGCGGCGCCTTGGGATTGGCGGTACTGGTGATGGTCGCCAACGCCGCGCGCGGCACGCAGGCGGCAACCAGCCCTGATGCGTTGCAGGGCATGGTCAATGCACAGTACGGCGCCGCGCTGTTCGCCGCGCTCGGCGTGGTGATCGCGCTGGGCCTGCGCCCGGCGCCGGTAGACTCGGCAGCGACTGCCTGCCTGAGCACCGACGCATGATCGAACTGCTGGATCTGCAACAGACCCTGCATGCCTTCGCTGCCTGCAACGATGACGATGAGGTGTGGAACGCCTTCGGCTGGGTGATGGCCAGCAACGAGGACCTGCTGGCTGCGCGGTTGTGGTTGCCGTCATCCAGTGATGAAGCGCTGGATGACGACGGCGAGCGATCGGCCGCTTCGGCAGCGATGGGGCTGTTCCCGTATCTGGAGCCGGCCACGTTTGCCGACGTGCTGGATGTGCAGAAGCGGCAACGCCCGCTGTCGTCGCTGCAGGACTACGCGCAGGCACTGGCGTACTACGCCGAGTACGACGCGTTCCAGCAGGTCGAGGGTATCGACGAGGCTCTGGGCGAAGCGGGTGCTGAGGAACAAGTGGAGGCGCGCGAGGCAGGGGTGGGCGCAGGCATCTTCGCTTCCTTCGATCTGACGCTGAAGGCGTGCTCGGAGGGGCAGATCAAAGCCGCAGCGCAGCGCGTGGCGCGCCTGCTGGAGATTCCGGTGGGCGAGGCGTTGGCGCGCTGCCGTGCGTTGCCGCTGGTGCTGGGTGAGGCGCTGGATCGTCGCCGCGCGCAGGCGATCAAGGATGATCTCGAAGCGATCGGTGCGACCGTGCAGGTGCACGGGTTCAAGCCGTTCCCGTGGATGGACGCGCCCGTATTGCGTTGAACAACACCATCCACGCATGGCGTGGATCTACTGGGGTATCGCGAGTAGATCCACGCCATGCGTGGATGGGATCATGCCAGGGCCAGCAACTGCGGCTGCAACGCGCTGAAGATCCGCGCCAGCCGCTCCGCCCATGCCTGCTGCCCGGCGGCATCGGCGATCAGGTCCTGGCGGATCTCCAGTTCCACGTGCACCAGACCGCGGCCCTCGCCATGCACCGGCACCGCGTAGTCGCTGGTGCTGCTGACCGAATAGGGTTCGTTGTCACCCACCACCAGGTCGCCTTCGTCGCGCAGTGCCTGCAGCAGTGCATGCGCAAAGCGCGTGTCCTGGTGGTACAGCACGCCGGCATGCCACGGCCGCTGCATGCCGTTCATCGCCGGGGTGAAGCTGTGCATCATCACCAGCAGGGTGGGGCGACCGGCATCGCGGCGTGCGTCCAGTTCGGCGTCGATGCGTGCGTGGTACGGCGCATGGATCGCATCAATGCGCTGTTGCCGCTGCGCCGCCGACAGACCGGCATTGCCCGGGACCACGGTGTGGTCGCTCACCTCCGGAATCAGCGTCGGCGAGGCCAGTGGGCGGTTGCAGTCGATCAGCAGCCGCGAATAGGTCTGTTCGATCGCCCAGGCATCCAGCCGTTCGGCCAGTGCGCGGGTGGTGCCGGCAATGCCGATGTCCCAGCCGATGTGGCGATCCAGTTCGACCTGCGGCAAGCCCAGGCCGGCGAGGGCACGCGGTACCTGCTGGCCGGCGTGGTCGGCCAGCAGCAGGTACGGCGACGCGCCCTGCGCCCGGTGGATCGCGTAGATTGCCGGATCATCGGCGCCGAGCAGCGCCGACAGCGCATGCAGGTCGGCGTCAGCCACGCGGGCGCCCGTCCAGGTGGTGCTCGATCATCCACAGGCCAGCCCAGAGCTTGGCGTCCAGCTCGTAGCCTTCGCCCATCTTCTGCACCAGCCAGGCCGCGGCCTCACTGCGTGGAATCTCGTGCACGGTGATGTCCTCGCTGTCATCACCGCCACCTTCGCCGATCCGGCGCAGGCCGGTAGCGCGTACGAAGGCGATCTTCTCGCTGCTGGCGCCGGACGACGTCGGGCCGATCATCAGCACTTCGGCGTGATCGGCGGTCCAGCCGGTTTCTTCTTCCAGTTCGCGCACGGCCGAGACTTCAATCGATTCGCCGGCGTGGATGTCGCCGACCAGGCCGGCCGGCATCTCGATGGTGGGTGCCTGCAGCGGCACGCGGAACTGCTCGACGAACAGCACCTTGTCCTCCGGGGTGACGGCGATGATGATCGCGGCCAGGCCACCGGCGTGGGTACGTTCGCTGTATTCCCAGGTGCCGCGCACCAGCATGCGCTGGTACTTGCCTTCATAGACGACACGCGGGGCTTCGGTGTTGCGCTGGCTCATGCGGGCTCGCCGGAATTGGAAAAGGATGGAGTGGGAACGGGGTCGGCCACACCGGCGGCATCGAACAGCCGGCGGCGGGTCATCGGGCCGAAGCGCAGGGTCTGGCACAGGCCACCGAGCAGCTCCGGATCGGCTGCCTGGCGCAGCAGCCCGGGCTGGCTGCCTTCCAGCGGCGCGTCCAGCGCGATGGTGGTCAGCTGGCGCCAGAGCTGGGCGTGCTCGCGCTGCTCGCGCAGGCGCACCGCCATCTGTGCCGCGCCGCGCAGGCGCAGGAACGGCACTTCGTCCAGGCGTTCGTACAGCGCATCCATGCTGCCGAAGTGGGCCAGCAGCACGGCGGCGGACTTGCTGCCGACACCACTGACACCGGGAATGTTGTCCACCGCATCGCCGCACAGTGCCAGGTAATCGGCGATCTGGTGCGCGTGCACGCCGTGCCGCGCCTTCACTCCGGCTACGTCCCAACGCTGGTTGCGTGCGTAGTCCCACTGCTCGTCGTGATCCAGCAGCAGCTGCGACAGGTCCTTGTCGGCGGAGATGATCACCCCGCGGTGGCTGCCACGGTGCACGTGCAGGGCGCTGCCGATCAGGTCATCGGCTTCGTATTCGTGGTGGGCAAGCACCGCAAGGCCCAACGCCGCGCACAGCGCCTTGCAGTGTACGAACTGGCGCTTGAGCGCTTCCGGCGCCGGGTCCCGATTGGCCTTGTAGGCCGGATACAGCCGGTGGCGGAAGCCGCTGTCGAGTGCTTCGTCGAAGGCGATGGCGATGTGCCGCGGGCGCTCGCGTTCGAGCAGATCGAGCAGGAAGCGGGCGAAGCCGTGCACGGCGTTGGTCGGCCAGCCCTGCGCGTCCTGGAACTGGTCCGGCAGCGAGTGCCAGGCGCGGAACACGTAGATGCTGGCGTCGACCAGATACAGCGATGGCGGTGGTGCCGGCAGGCTCATGCCGGTGGCGTCCAGTCGCGCAGCAGGGCCGCCGGATCGGGGCGCTCGCGCTCAGGTACATCGGCCTTGGGTGTACCGATGTGGATGAAGCCGGCGATGCGTTCGCCTTCGACCAGGCCCAGGTGGGCCTGTACCGCCGGATCGAAGGCCATCCAGGCGGTCAGCCACTGCGCGCCGAAGCCCAGCGCCTGCGCGGCCTGCAGCAGGGCGAAGCAGACGCAGCCGGCGGTCATCAGCTGTTCCTGTTCGGGCACCTTCGGGTCTGGCCGCGGGCTGGCCACCACCACGATCACCAGCGGCGCATGGCTGAAACGCTGGCGGTCCTTCTCGAATACTGCCTCGCCCGCATGCGGGTCGCGCTGGCGGCTGCGCTCGGCCAGGAAGTCGCCCAGAGTGTGACGTGCATCGCCGGCGATCTTCAGGAAGCGGAACGGTACGCGCTTGCCGTGGTCGGGCACGCGCACGGCCGAGGCCAGCATGCGCTGCAGGGTGGCTGGATCCGGTCCGGGCTCGCCCAGTTGCCGCGAGGGCACCGAGCGGCGGGCATCCAGGGCAAGCAGGGCAGCGGGGTCGGGCATGGAGTCTGAACCGGTCATCACGGGTGTTTGATTATAGTCGGGGTGGTCAATGACGCCGTCTGTGTCGCGTCCCGCCCCTGAATATCAAACTGTGATGAACATCATGCCACTGGCGGGAAAGGGACGACCGCTTCCTCTCGCCTCGTGGGCCTCGCACGGCTTACGATATCTATCTTGCCGGGCCGCCGGTCATGAGGTTTGAAGTGAGGACTGTTTCACTGTCCGTGACGGGCTGGCCGGCCTACCATCGACGTACCGGCACATGGGGTGTGCCGGCCGTCGCGATGTCCATGCTGTCTGTCGTACCAGAGAAGGTGGGGAGCCTTCCCGAATGATGAGCGCGCCCACACCGATGGGATCGCCGGGCCGTGACCCGGTCCAGCTTCAGCGTGCCCGGGACATGGTCCTGCCGGCGCTGTGCCAGGCGTTCGGGGCCGCACTGGCGCGTTTCGACGATGCACTGTTCGACCGCGCCGGCAATGCTGGCTCGTCGCAGCTGCTGTTCCTGGATGCGATGCGCGAGCTGCGCCGTCGCCGTGAGGACATCGCCGCCGCCTTCGCCGGCCACCTGCAGCGGGCCTGGGATGCACTGGCCAGTGGCGAGCCGTTGTCGGCCGAAGCCACCCTGTCCGGGCCGGCCGAGGATGGCCTGAGCCTGCTGGCTGAACATGTACTGGAATCGCGGCTGGCGGTGCGCAATTTCGCCACCGTGCTGCTGCGTGACTTCAAGCCGGTGCTGGCGCGGCTGGACCGCCGCCTCGGCCGCCTGATCGGCGGCGCCGAGCTGGATGCCGATCACAACCCGGTCAGCCCCGAACATCTGGGCGTGGCCATCCATGAGGCCTTTGCCGGCTGCGAACTGGCGCCGGAAGTGCACCTGGTGCTGATAAAGCTGTGTGAGCGCGACCTGCGCGCGCCGGTGGGCCGCATCTACGAGAAGCTGGACGAGCAGCTGGCCGCCGCTGGCGTGATGTCGCAGATGGGGGCGCCGCGGCGTCCATTGTCGGCCGCGCCCGACCCGCGCATGGCGCCCGGGTCGGACGATCTGGTCGAGCCGCGCCACGCGGCGGGCTTCGAATCCGAATTCAGCGATGATGAACAGGCCGCGCCGGCCTGGGCACAGCGCTTCGCTGCGCGCTGGTCCGAGCGCCGTGGCCACATGCAGCAGCACCTCGGGAGCGAGGATGCCGGCAACGGCGAGGCGTATGCCGGCCAGCAGGGAATGCTGCTGGAGGCCCTGCATGAGCTGCTGCAGCAGACCCGTCATGTCCGCGAAGACGCCACCTCGGCAGCGCAGGTCGCGGTTGGCCAGCACCGCCCGTTGAGCCAGCGCGAGATGATGTCGGTGCTGTCGCTGCTGCAGGCCACGCCCAGTGCCACCCTGCGTGCGGCCATCGGCGAGGATGGCGAATCACTGGCGCAGCGGCTGAAGAGTGAAGTGCTGTCCAGCGCCACCCGTCTCGGCGTCGATCCTGGCCAGACCCGGCTGGACCCGCAGGACGAAGATGCGATCGATCTGGTCGGCATGCTGTTCGACGTGATGCTGGACGAACGCGAGCTGGAGGGCCGTTCGCGCGAGCTGATCGGCCGCCTGGTGGTGCCCTTCGTCAAGGTGGCGATGCTCGACCGCCGCATGTTCGTGCAGAAGACCCACCCGGCCCGCAAGCTGCTCAACTCGCTGGCCGAAGCCTGCGAGGGGAATACCGGCGAAAGCCAGGCCGAGCGCATGCTGATGGCCAAGGTCGAGGAAATCATCGAGCGCCTGGTGGCTGAGTTCAACGAGAACCTGGCGATCTTCCTGACCCTGGAAGAAGAATTCCGCGAGTTCCTCGTGCAGCACCGCCGCCGTGTGGAAATCGCCGAGCGCCGCGCCGCCGAAACGCAGCGCGGCCAGGAGAAGCTGGAAATGGCCCGCAGCCGGGCGGGTGCCGAACTGGATCGCCGCATCGGCGATGCCACCCTGCCGCCGGCCATCGCTGAGTTCCTGCGCCAGCCATGGCAGCACCACCTGACCCTGGCGCTGCTGCGCGAGGGCGAGGAGGGCGCGTCGGTGGCCGAGGCACTGAGCCTGGCTGACGGCCTGCTGGAGGAAGTGGCCGAGGCCCGCCGCCAGATCGTCGGCAAGCCGTGGCTGCAGGCCTGGCAGCCGGTGCTGGCCAAGGTATTTGCCAGTGTCGGCGTGCACGGCGATGCCGCCACCGGTGCCATCGACGCCCTGCACGACACCCTGCAGGGCATTGCGGAATCGCGACCGGAACTGCAGCGCGCGCTGCCGGAGCTGCCGCAGGTTGCCTTGCCGGCGCCGCCGGTGGCTGAGTCGCCAGCGGTGGAGCTCGGCGGGCAGATCGACGCCGACGATTTCGACAACGCCGACGCCGACCGCTTCCGACGCATGGAAATCGGCAACTGGCTGGACTTCGTCGACAAGGACGGCAAGGTGCAGGCCGGCAAGCTGTCCTGGGTCAGCCCGATTTCCTCGCGCCTGCTGTTCGTCAACCGCCGCGGCGTGCGCTTCTGCGTGGCCTCGCCGGAAGAACTGGCGGTGATGGTGCGGCTGGGCCGCCTGCGCGCCCACGTCGACGATGGCGCCTTCGACAGCGCGATGCAGGGTGTGATCGATCGGCTGGACCCGGGCAGCGCAACACTGCACTGAGCCGTGGCCGCCTGCTAGGATCGGGAAAACTCACCGATCAGCGGGGACCTGCATGGCCGTGGCGTTGCTGGGGATCAAGGAGACCGCGCCGGGCGAACGGCGCGTGGCGTTGACGCCGGAAACCGCGCGCAAGCTCGGTGCCTTGGGCATCACTGTCTGGTATGAGGCCGGCGCCGGTCTGGCGGCGGGATTTACCGATGCTGCCTATGACGACGCCGGTGCACGTGTGTTCGATGTAGGTCGCTGGGCCGAGATCGATATCCTGCTGTGCGTGCAGGCACCGCCGGTGGCGGTGCTGGAGCAGCTCAAGCCCACTGCCAGCGTGGTCGGCCTGCTGACCCCGGCCAGTGATCCGGCGCTTGCGGCATTGGCCGCTGGCGACCGCCTGCACCTGTTCCCACTGCAGCAGCTGCCGCGCACCACCCGCGCGCAGGCGATGGATGTACTCAGCTCGCAGGCCGGCATGGCCGGTTACAAGGCGGCACTGATCGCGGCCGAGCGTGCGCCGCGTTTCTTCCCGATGCTGACCACCGCCGCCGGTACCGTGCGCCCGGCCAAGGTGCTGGTGATCGGTGCCGGTGTGGCCGGTCTGCAGGCCATCGCTACCGCACGTCGTCTCGGTGCACAGGTGGAAGGTTTCGACGTGCGCCCGGAAACCCGCGAGCAGATCCAGTCGCTGGGCGCGCGCTTCCTTGATCTTGGTGTGAGTGCAGCCGGTGAAGGCGGCTATGCGCGTGCGTTGACCGATGAGGAACGCGCCGAGCAGCAGCGCCGGCTGGCCGACCACCTGCGCAGCGTGGATGTGGTGATCTGCACGGCAGCGGTACCGGGGCGACCGGCGCCGACGATCGTGACTGCCGCGATGGTGGAAGGCATGGCCACCGGCAGCGTCATTGTCGATCTGGCGGCAGAGAGCGGCGGCAACTGCGCACTGACCCAGCCGGGGCAGTGCATCGAACATCAGGGCGTGACCATCGATGGCCCGCTTGGCCTGGCCAGCCGCGGCGCGACCCAGGCCAGCGAGATGTACGCGCGCAACCTGCTCAACTTCGTCGCCTTGTTCGTGCGCGAGGGCCAGCTGGGTTTCGACTGGGACGACGAGTTGCTTGCGAAGACACGCTGGCAGGCGTGAGTGACATGGGGTCAGATCCCTTTGCCGAAGGCAAAGGGATCTGACCCCGTTCGCCGGGGCGTTACCGCGGCTTCGCCGGCGGCGGGTTGTCGCGCACCCAGTCCTTGCGTTGTTCCGGCGTCATCTGCGACCAGCGCTCGCGCAGGGCGTCGCGCTGTTTCGCCGGCATGTTCCGCATCTGACCGAACAGGGCCCGGGCCTGCTCACGCTGTTCCGGGTTCATGTGCTCGAAGCGGCGCAGGCCACGGCGGGCCTTGTCGCGCTCCTCCGGGCTCATCGATTGCCAGCGCTGGCCATGCGAAAGCATGCGCTGGCGCTGGCCGGCATCGGCGCTGTTCCAGCGGTCGCGCAGCGGCGCCAGCAGGGATTCGCGCTGCGCTTCGCTCAGGTGTTCCCACGCCGGCAGCGGTGCGGCCGGCGCAGGGCGTGCGGCAGGGGCGGGCGCGGCGCTCTGCGCCAGTGCCGGGAAGGCCGGCAGCAGCAACAGGGTCATCAGCAGGGGCAGGGTGTGCAGTCGGGACATGATTCACTCCATCGCCAGGTCGGTATCGCCCAGCCACAGGTACAGATCGGGATTTTCGTCGTAGAGCGCGCTGTTGTCTTCCGCCGAGGCAAGCACAGGTGCCGGCGCAGGGCCCGTCAGGGTGCCGTGGCCGGTGAACTGCAGGCCGATACCCAGTGCTACCACCAGTGAACAGGCACTGGCCAGCCACCAGCGCCAGCGCCCGCGATGGGCGGCCGTGGCGCCGTGGCGAGCCTGGCGCAGCCGGGCCAGCGTTGCCGGCGACAGCGCGTGCAGCGACTGCGCGTGCAGGCTGCGCAGGGTGTCATCGGAAGGCAGGGAGCGGTTCACGGATGGGTCTCCAGATAATCCTGCAGCGCCTGGCGGGCGCGTGCCAGATGGGTTTTTACCGCGCCTTCGCTGCAGCCCATGGCGCGGGCGGTGGTGGCCCCGTCCAGGTCCTGCAGCACGCGCAGGGTGAAGGCCTCGCGCTGGCGGGCGGGCAGGCGGCGCAACGCGTCCACCAGCTGTTGGTACTGCTGGCGCTGTTCGTGCGCCTGTGCCGGGTCCGGGCCGGGGTCGGCCCAGTCGATCTCGCCGCCGTCGGCGTCCTGGTTGTCGCGCCAGAACGGCAGTCGGAAGCGGCGCCGGCGCTGCACGTCGATCACGCGCCGGCGCAGGATGCTCCAGAACAGCGGGGCCCATTCGGCAGCCGGCTTGTCGGCGTAGTCCAGCATGCGCAGCAGCGCGTCCTGCACCGCGTCCATGGCGTCTTCGCGCTGGCGCAGGCCGGCCTCGGCGAAGCGGAACGCGCGCGGGCCAACACTGGCCAGGAACGCCTCCAGCGACGCCGGCAGGGCATCGGTCTCGGCGCTCGGGGGGACGGGGCTGCTCACCAGCACAGGGTACGGTTCCTCGCTCGGGGTCACCATCGACAACGCGTGAGCGCGGCTTCGGTTGACGCCGGGCGCGCACCGGGTTCAGCCCATGGTTATGATGGGACGACGAAGACAGAGCAGGAGCGTTGCCGGTGAGTGACGGGTTCGTAGCGCTGTACATCTTCATGCTGGCAGCCATCGCCGGCCACGTGATCATTTCGCGGGTGCCGGTGATCCTGCATACCCCGCTGATGTCGGGCTCCAACTTCATCCACGGCATCGTGCTGATCGGTGCAATGGTGGTGCTGGGGCACGCGCAGACACCGCTGGAGAAAGCCCTGGGCTTCCTCGCCGTGGTGCTTGGTGCTGGCAACGCCGCCGGTGGCTACGTGGTCACCGCGCGCATGCTGGAAATGTTCAAGCCGAGCGCGCCCAAGGGCGGCAAGGACGAGCCGAAGGAGCCGCAGGCTTGAACATCAGCACCGTCGAACTGCTCGATTGGCTGGTCAAGGCCAGCTACCTCGTCGCCGCCACGCTGTTCCTGCTGGGCCTGCAGCGCATGGCCTCGCCGCTGACCGCGCGCAGCGGCATCCGCTGGGCCGGGCTGGGCATGCTGCTGGCCACGGTGGCGACTTTCTTCCTGCCCGAACTGCATAACGTGCCGCTGATCCTGGTGGCGCTGCTGCTTGGCGCGGGCCTGGCCTGGTGGTCGGCCGGCAAGGTTGCCATCACCGACATGCCGCAGATGGTGGCGCTGTACAACGGCATGGGCGGCGGCTCGGCCGCGGCCATCGGTGCAGTGGAACTGCTGCGCTACGCCTTCCTCGCCAACCGTGATACCAGCCACTGGAGCGCACAGGCGCTGGCCGACCTCGCTGCCCGCCAACCCTCGGGCATGGTGTTGCTGCTGGCGGTGGTCGGCGCGGCCATCGGTGCGGTGTCGCTGTCCGGCTCGGTGATTGCCTGGGCCAAGCTCGATGGCCGCCTGGACAAGCGGGTGACCTGGCCGGGCCAGCAGGTGATGAACCTGCTGGTGGCACTGGCGGTGGTGGTGCTGGCGATCATCGCGGCCAGCACGCTCAACACCTGGGCGATCGTCGCGTTCTTCGTGCTGGCACTGGCACTGGGCGTGCTGATGACGCTGCCGATCGGTGGCGCCGACATGCCGGTGGTGATCTCGCTGTACAACGCGTTCACCGGCCTGGCGGTGTCGTTCGAAGGCTATGTGCTGGGCAACGAGGCGCTGATCATCGCCGGCATGATGGTCGGCGCGGCGGGCATCCTGCTGACCCGGCTGATGGCCAAGGCGATGAACCGGCCGATCCGCAACGTGTTGTTCTCCAACTTCGGCGGCGGCGGCGTCGGCGGCGAAGCGCAGGCGATCACTGGCGCGCAGAAGCCGATTGAAGCGTCGGACGTCGCGGCGATGATGGCCTACGCCGAACGCGTGGTGATCGTGCCCGGTTATGGCATGGCGGTGGCGCAGGCCCAGCACAAGATCTGGGAGCTGGCGCAGCGGTTGGGCCAGCGCGGGGTGAAGGTGAAGTTCGCGATCCACCCGGTGGCTGGGCGCATGCCTGGGCACATGAACGTGCTGCTGGCCGAAGCGGGTGTGCCCTACGACCTGATCGCCGACATGGACGACATCAACCCGGAATTTGCCAACACCGATGTGGTGCTGGTGATCGGTGCCAACGACGTGGTCAATCCGGTGGCACGTACCGACCCGGCCAGCCCGATCTACGGCATGCCGGTGCTGGATGTGGTCAACGCGCGCAACGCGGTGGTGATCAAGCGCGGCAAGGGCACCGGTTTTGCCGGCATCGAGAATGCGCTGTTCTACGCCGACAACACCCGCATGCTGTACGGCGATGGTGCGGAAGCGGCGGCCTCGCTGGTGAGCGAACTGAAGGCGCTCGACGGCGGGCATTGAGCGGCGGCTGCATCGGGTAGGTGCGGACCTTGGTCCGCACGCATTTGCCGGCCAGCGGCCGGCACTACCCCCATCCACGCATGGCGGCTGCGCCTGGTAGGTGCGGACCCTGGTCCGCATGCTTCTGCCGGCCAGCGGCCGGCACTACCGAATCCACGCGTGGTGGTTGCATCGGGTAGGTGCGGACCTTGGTCCGCATGCTTCTGCCGGCCAGCGGCCGGCACTACCTGCCGGTGGGTCAGCGCGCCAGCCAGGCGCCCACGGCCACGCCCAGGGCCAGCCAAAGCCATTCCATCGCGCCATTGGCGAGGGTGATCAGGGTCCAGGCCAGGTGCGGGCCCATCCGCAGGGTGGCGTCCCACAGGTCCAGCCCGATCGAGCCGCCCATCCACGCGCTGGCGATGGCCCAGTTGGCCACGGCCGCCACCAGCACGGTGCCCAGCACGACCAGGGCGATGCGCAGCCGGCCCGGGCCCAGCGTGCCCATGCGCAGCATGAACACCAGTTCCAGGGCGGTCAGTACCGCCATCCAGCCGACCTGCCGGCCGGTCATCAGCGCCAGCATCATCCAGGCGAGGGGAGCAACAAGCAGACCCAGCAACAGCATGATGGGCCAGAGCCAGGTCACGGTCCTGGCACGCGCGGCATTGGAGGACATCGAAGCTCCCTGAAGATCACCCACAGGATACTGTGGTTTGCCGCAGTGCACCGGCGGCGGCAGGGCGGCTGGGCTAGAATGCCGTCTTGCGTGGCCTTGGCCACGGCCCCATATCGGTCCCCATGTATTCCCGTAGCAGCGAACCTGTCCACTTCGAACGCGATTGCGAGGCCGTGATGGTCCCGCAGGGCGACACCGTGACCCTGCCCGCCGGCAGCTATGGGTACATCACCCAGGCGCTGGGCGGCAGTTATTCGGTGTTCGTCGAGGGCAACCTGTTCCGCATCGCCGGCAAGGACGGCGACGCCATCGGCAAGGAGGCACCGGCACCGCTCGAGCTGCCGGCTGACGCCACCGATGAACAGGTGGAACAGCTGGTGTGGCAGCAGCTGCGCACCTGCTTTGATCCGGAAATTCCGGTGAACATCGTCGAACTGGGCCTGGTTTACGAGGTCGAGATCAAGCACCTGGACGAAGGCAAGCGCGAGATCGACGTGAAGATGACCCTGACCGCACCGGGCTGCGGCATGGGCGAGATCCTGGTCGACGACGTGCGCAGCAAGCTCGAAATGATTCCGACGGTGGCCGAGGCCGACGTCGACCTGGTGTTCGACCCGCCGTGGAACCAGCACATGATGTCCGAGGCGGCCCGGCTCGAGACCGGCATGCTTTGACCCACGGCCCGCAGTGACGCGGGCCGGGCATTACCCGCAACCAGAACAGGAAATCTCCGGTGTCCCAGTCCATTCCCAGCTTCGCCGTCACCCGTTCGGACCACCCGCGCAGCGCTGAAGAGCGCGCCCAGATCCTGGAGAAGCCGGGTTTCGGCCTGCACTTCACCGACCACATGGTGGAAGTGCGCTGGGACAAGGACACCGGCTGGCACAACGCCAACGTGCGCGCCTATGGCCCGCTGCAGCTGGACCCGGCCGCGGCCGTGCTGCACTACGGCCAGGAAATCTTCGAGGGCATCAAGGCCTACCGCCATGCCGACGGTTCGATCTGGACCTTCCGCCCGGATGCCAACGGCCGTCGCCTGCAGCGTTCGGCGCAGCGCCTGGCGCTGCCGGAACTGCCGGTGGAGATCTTCGTCGAATCGCTGAAGCAGCTGATCGCCGTCGACAGCGCCTGGGTGCCGTCGGCCGATGAGTCGAGCCTGTACTTCCGTCCGTTCATGATCGGCGACGAAGCTTTCCTCGGCGTGCGCGGCGCGCACAAGGCCGGCTACTACGTGATCGCCAGCCCGGCCGGCCCGTACTTCGCCAAGGGCGTCGCCCCGGTGTCGATCTGGCTGTCGACCGAATACGCACGTGCAGCCAAGGGCGGCACCGGTGCCGCCAAGTGCGGTGGCAACTACGCGGCTTCGCTGCTGCCGCAGCAGAAGGCACAGGCACAGGGCTGCTCGCAGGTGCTGTTCCTCGACCCGGTCGAAGGCAAGTACCTGGAAGAACTGGGTGGCATGAACGTGTTCCTGGTCTACAAGGACGGCACGCTGGTTACCCCGCAGCTGTCGGGCAGCATCCTCGAAGGCATCACCCGCGAGAGCATCCTGCAGCTGGCCCGCGACCGCGGCATGAAGGTCGAAGAGCGCAAGGTCAGCATCGACGAGTGGAAGGACGGCGTTGCCTCCGGCGAGATCACCGAAGTGTTCGCCTGCGGCACCGCGGCGGTGGTCACCCCGATCGGCCAGCTGAAGGGCGAGGGCTTCTCGGTGGGCGACATCAACGCACCGGCCGGCGAAGTGACCATGTCGCTGCGCAAGGAACTGACCGACATCCAGTACGGCCGCCTGCCGGACCGCCACAACTGGCTGGTCAAGCTGGGCTGATCGCCCGCGTTGAACCGGTAGCGCCGGGCCATGCCCGGCGGTTCTTCTTGAAAGCCCGTCCCAGTGACGGGCTTTCTGCGTTGTGGGCCCGCCCGGCGACCGCAGCAGACGGGCGCTTGACGCAAATAGGTTTGCACTGCAAACTAAATTCAAGCGACCCCGATGGAGCGTGTCATGCAGCAGCCGTCCGTCATTGATCCTTCCTCGCGCCTGCAGGCGCTGACCCGTGAATATTCGCGGTACTCGCGAAGTGCCGGGGGCCTGTCGGCGATGGCAGGCGGCATTGCCTGCCTGGCCTCGTTCCTTGCCGGCGCGCTGCTGCCGACCACCCTGGCGCTGCGCATCGTGCTGATTGCCGTGCCGGTGCTGTGGATCGTCGGCAAGCAATGGCTGGCACGCCGTTACTACCAGCGGCTGGGCCAGGTCGAGGAGCAGGTCACGCCGGTCGAGCGCAATTTCCAGCGCTTCTTCATTGCCTTCACCGCGCTGGTAAGCGTGCTGGTGATCGGCAGCGTGCTGACCCGGCTGGCGCCGATGGGCGAGCTGCCCTGGGACCTGCGCGCCATCGGTTACCTGGCCGTGGTAGCGCTGCTGCCCTGGGTGGTGTGGCGCTGGCTGCGTACACCGCTGGAGTTCATCGTGGGCGTGTTCCTGTTGTGCCAGGCCGCGCTGGCCTTCACCGGGCAGACGTATGGCTTCGGCCCGAGCACGGCGGTGTTCCCGCTGGCATCTATCGCACTGATCGTGGTCGGCTGGCGTGACCACCAGCGCTTCCAGCGGCTGCAGGTAGAGATGCGCGCGTTCATGGCGGCGCGGACGAACGCCGAATGACCCAGCTGCCTGACTCCAGAGCGCTGCTCCAGCTCGACCGCTTGATCCACGAGCCGGCACGCCTGCTGATCCTGTCGATCCTGGCAGGTGCCGAATCGGCCGAGTTCGGTTTTGTCGAACATCTCAGCGGGTTGAGCAAGGGCAACCTGTCCAGCCATCTGAGCAAGCTGGAGGCTGCTGGACTGGTCGCCATCGACAAGTCGTTCCGCGGCAAGCGCCCGCTGACCACCCTGCAGTTGACGCCGATGGGCCGCACTGCCCTGGCCGAGTACCGCACGCAGCTGGCGGCGATCGTTGCCGGCATTCCCGATCCGGATCGAAAGGACGCCTGACATGACATTGCTCCCGCGCCTGTTTGCAGTTCTGGTTGTTTCCTTCTCTGCCCTCATCGGCGCGGCTGCGGCTGCAGATCCGCGCCAACAGGGAGCTGCGCTGACCACGCAGTTCTACGAAGGGCACATCGACGCACTGTGGGAACGGATGACGCCGCAGATGCAGGCGGGGCTGCAGTCCCCGCAGAACCTGGTGGCGCTGCGCAAGCAGGTGCTGGCGGGCTGGGGCGCAGAAACCGAGCTGGTCAGTGAGAAGGTCGAGAAGGTTGATGGATTCGACACCTATCTGCGGCAGGCGCGCTTCGCCAGGAGCCCGGACCTGATCCAGGTGCTGTGGGCCATCGATGCCGACGGGCGGATTGGCGGCTTCTACATCCGCCCGCTACAGACCACGCCGCCGCAGGCCGCAGCGAGCGGGTTCCTCGACTACCAGACCCGCACACGGCTGCAACTGCCGTTCGACGATGAGTACTTCGTGTTCTGGGGCGGGCGCAGTGTCGAACAGAACTACCATGCGGCCCATGCCGGCCAGCGCTTCGCGCTGGATCTGCTGGTGGTCCGCGATGGCCGGTCGCACCGTGGCGATGGCCTGCGCAACGATGATTACTACTGCTTCGGTCGCCCGATCCTCGCGCCCGCCGACGGCACGGTGGTGGAGGTGATCGAGGGTGTCGCCGACAACGTGCCGGGCCAGATGAATGCCGCCCAGCTCACCGGCAACCGCGTCATCCTCGACCACGGCAACGAGGAATACTCGGTGCTGGCGCACCTGCGCCAGGGCAGTGTGCGTGTGGCGCAGGGACAGGCTGTCCGCAGCGGCGCGCACCTCGGTGACTGTGGCAACAGCGGCAACTCCTCCGAGCCGCACCTGCACTACCAGCTGCAGGCCGGGCCTGTGTTCGGTGTCGGCGAAGCGCTCCCGGCACAGTTCTCCGGTTATGTGGCCGATGACCAGCCGGTTGCACGCGGCGAGCCGGTCAAAGGTCAGCGGATCCGGCCGGCGCGCCTCCCGCAGGCAAAGTAGTCAGCGCGTCCGACGCGATGGGCAGGCACGCCGCGGGCACGCTGCGCCGTCGTTGGTGTCAGCAGTGGACGCCGATGTCGGCAAAGTCATCGCAGGACACGTGATGACCCAGTCAGGTGCGTGCAGGGCAGGAGAAAGTTCCTTCACCTTCACAAACCCTCGACCCGAAAAGTCTCAGAACGAACATTTCATCTTGCTGAAAAGACGCTGAAAATCTTGTGGTGTCCGGTTTTGGTCATTAGCGTCATCTGCACGGCGGATCGTTAGGGGGATCCGCTGGCTCGCCGGACTTCGAACCTCGCCAACGCAAGCCAGCCCAGGGTTCGGGCCGGTGCTTCTGCCGATTCCGGCATTCACACCACAAGAAAGGGAAATACGATGTCCCAGGTAACGCAACCGCGTGTGCGTCGAGTGTGGGTGGTCCTTGGTGCGTCCGTTCTGTCATCGCTGCTGCTGGCCACGCCTGCGCTGGCCGGTGATGTCCAGCTCAGCGGCCTGCAGTCCGCACAGACCCACCAGCGTTTCATCGTGAAGTACCGCGACGGCAGCGCGCCGGTGGCCAACACCACCGCACTGGCCTCTTCGCTGAAGAGTGCCGCCGCCGGCCTGGCCAGCAGCCAGGGCCGCGCGCTGGGCCTGCAGCAGGTCCGCAAGCTGGCCGTCGGCCCGACCCTGGTCAAGACCGATCGTCCGCTCGACCAGGCCGAATCCGAGCAGCTGATGCGCAAGCTGGCCGCCGACCCGAACGTGGAATACGTTGAAGTCGACCAGATCATGCGTGCCACCCTGACCCCGAACGACACCCGCTTCAGCGAGCAATGGGGCTTCGGCACCTCCAATGCCGGCATCAACATCCGGCCGGCCTGGGACAAGGCCACCGGCACCGGTGTGGTCGTGGCGGTGATCGACACCGGCATCACCAACCACGCCGACCTCAATGCCAACATCCTGCCGGGCTACGACTTCATCAGTGATGCGGCGATGGCGCGCGACGGCAACGGCCGCGACAACAACCCGAACGATGAGGGCGACTGGTACGGCGACAACGAGTGCCAGGCGGGCTACCCGGGTTCGAACTCCAGCTGGCACGGTACCCACGTGGCCGGCACGGTAGCGGCGGTGACCAACAACAGCACCGGCGTGGCAGGTACTGCGTTCAACGCCAAGGTCGTGCCGGTGCGCGTGCTCGGCAAGTGCGGCGGTTACACCTCCGACATTGCCGACGCGATCGTGTGGGCGTCCGGCGGCAGCGTCAGCGGCGTGCCGGCCAATGCCAATCCGGCCGAGGTCATCAACCTCTCGCTGGGCGGCGGCGGCAGCTGCTCGACCACCTACCAGAACGCGATCAATGGCGCTGTCGGGCGTGGCACCACCGTGGTGGTCGCCGCCGGCAACAGCAACACCAACGTGTCCTCGTCGGTGCCGGCCAACTGCCCGAACGTGATCGCAGTGGCGGCCACCACCTCGGCCGGTGCGCGTGCCAGCTTCTCCAACTATGGCAACGGAATCGACATCTCGGCACCGGGCCAGGGCATCCTGTCCACCCTCAACAGCGGCACCACCACCCCGGGCAGTGCCAGCTACGCTTCGTACAACGGCACCTCGATGGCGGCACCGCACGTGGCCGGCGTGGTCGCGCTGATGCAGTCCGTAGCCCCGAGCCCGCTGAGCCCGGCGCAGGTGGGGGGCATCAGCAAGAGCACTGCACGTCCGCTGCCGGGCGCCTGCTCGGGCGGCTGCGGCGCCGGCATCATCGACGCCGACGCTGCCGTGGCTGCGGCGATCAACGGTGGCGGCCCGAACCCGGGTGGCAACGTGCTGCAGAACAACGTCCCGGTCACCGGCCTCGGCGCTGCCAGCGGCGCTTCGCTGAGTTACACCGTGAACGTTCCGGCCGGCAGCACCCAGCTGCGCGTGGCGATCAGTGGCGGCAGCGGTGATGCCGACCTGTACGTGCGCCAGGGCAGTGCCCCGACCGATACCGCCTACACCTGCCGCCCGTACCTGAGCGGCAACAGCGAGACCTGCACCATCAACAGTCCGGCTGCCGGCACGTGGTATGTGCGGGTGAAGGCCTACAGCACCTTCTCGGGCCTGACTCTCAACGCCCAGTACTGAGCCCAAGCCCCTCTCCATGGGCACGCCCCGGCTCCGGCCGGGGCGTTTTTGCATGGGGACGCGCGGTGATACGAGCCGCCGCGTCGTGGTAGGTGCCGACCTTGGTCGGCACGCTGTTCCTCAGACCGATTCGAAGCGGTTCGCGGCCACGTTCTTGCGCACGTGCTGCGGGTCGAAAATCCGCCCGTTCATCGCGATGTACACGCCGCTCGGCAGCGACTGCACCGCACCGATCGCGCAGCCGATGTTGAACTCCGCATCCGAGCCGCGGAAACGCGCCGGGCTCAGCGCGCCGGTCATCACGATGGTCTTGTCCGGGATCGTCGCCAGCACCTGGCCGGTCTGCACCATCGAATCGGTGCCGTGGGTCACCAGCACGTGGCGGGTCGGCTGCGCGGCGATGGTGGCGCGGATCAGTTCGCGGTCCTCATCGTTGATGTGCAGCGAATCCTTGCGCAGGATCGGAATCACGTTGAAGCGGAACGTCACGCCCAGCTCGCGCAGGATCATGCCGATCTGGGGGTCGCCGATCTGGTAGTCCGACTTGTCGTCGAAGTAGATCTTGTCGATCGTGCCACCGGTGGTGACGACCAGGAGCTCTTCCATCATGTGCATGCGCGAAACCAGGACAGGTACAGCGGCGCGGGGCCAGGAACACAGATGATACGGCCCGGCGGGCGCAGCGTCAGCGTCGCTTGCCGAAGCGGGCGCGCAGCCCGGGGAGGCTGGCGCTGAAGATCACCAGCAGGGCCAGCGCGATCTCGATCAGCGCCAGCCAGCGTGTTTCCGGGTGGCTCCAGGCACTCATCACCCCGTGGCTGAACCAGCCCAGGGCCAGCACCGAGGCCCAGAAACCGGCCTTGCGCCAGCCCAGTCGCAGGGCAACGGCCAACGCCAGCGGCGGCGCGGTGAACACCAGCTGGGTGGCCAGCCAGTGCTTGTCATTGATGAACCAGCCGGCGAACAGCGCGGCCAGCCCCATCAGGGCCAGCAGCAGGGCCGTGCGCGGCGCGGCGCTCATCGGGCCAACCGCTGCGCGATGTCGGCCACCCGGCGGCCCAGCGCGCGCGCCAGCACGGCTTCATCGTCGGTCGGCTGCGGGTCGTCGGCGGCGCCGGCGACGTGGCTGGCGCCATACGGCGTGCCGCCACTGGTGGTGTGACTCAGCGCCGGTTCGGTGAACGGGATGCCGACGATCACGCAGCCATGGTGCAGCAACGGCACCTGCATCGACAGCAGGGTCGATTCCTGGCCGCCATGCATCGAGGCGGTGGAGGTGAATACGCCGGCCGGCTTGCCGGAGAGGGTGCCGTTGACCCATTCGGCGCCCAGCCCGTCCAGGAAGTGCTTGACCGGCGCCGCCATGTTGCCGAAGCGGGTCGGGCTGCCGAGCAGCAGGCCCTGGCATTCGACCAGGTCCTGCACGCTCACGTAGGGGGCACCATCGTCGGGGACCGGCGGCTGTGCGGTCTGGGTCACGGCGGCCACCGGCGGCACTGTGCGCAGGCGCGCGGTCATGCCCGGCACTTCGCCGATGCCCCGCGCGATCTGGCGCGCCAGCCGTGCCACTGAACCGCCCCGGCTGTAGTACAGCACCAGAATCTCGCCCATCGTGCCCGCTTCTCCTCGTCGTGTGGCCACCAGTATGGCTATCCTGCGAGCATTCCGCATCGGGTACCCTTTCGCCGATGGAACCTTTGGATACGCTCAACCTGTGGATGGAGCGCGCGCGGGATCGCGCACGGGCCATCAGTTTCGGCCGCTTCCTGTGGCATCGCTTCCTCGACGACCGCCTGTTCCAGGCGGCGGCGGCGCTCGCGTACACCACTGTGTTCGCGCTGGTGCCGCTGGCCATCGTGGTGTTCGGCGTGCTCTCGGCCTTCCCTGTCTTCGACCGCTGGAGCGACCAGCTCAGCGATTACGTCTTCTCCAACTTCGTGCCCAACGCCGCGCGTGCGGCCGAAGGCTACCTGCGGCAGTTCTCGGCCAGTGCCGGGCAGCTCACGGCTGCCGGCTTCATCGCACTGGTGGTCTCGTTGCTGATCACCCTCAACAGCGTTGAAGAGACCTTCAACCAGATCTGGCGGGTCGGCTCGACCCGGCCCAAGCTGACCCGCTTCCTGGTCTACTGGACCGTGCTGACCCTGGGCGCAATGCTCGCTGCCGCTTCGCTGGCGGTGTCGGCGCGGGTGTTCGCGATGCCACTGTTCGGCACCCAGGAGGGCCGCTGGCTGGCCGAGTTCGCGCTGCGGCTGGCGCCGATCCTGATCGAGTTCGTCTGTATAACGCTGATGTTCCGGGTGGTGCCGCACCACACCGTGAAATGGCGGCACGCGGTGCCCGGCGCGATTCTCGCGGCGGTCATCCTGGAACTGGTGAAATGGGGCATCGGCGCCTACCTGGGCAGCTTCCAGTCCTACCAGAAGCTCTACGGCACGGTCGCCTTCGTGCCGATCCTGCTGCTGTGGATCTACCTGTGCTGGGTGGCGGTGCTGCTGGGCGCGTCGCTGTCCTCGTCGATGGCCGCCTTCCGCTACCAGCCGGTGGAACTGCGCCTGCCGCAGGGCTACGAGTTCTATGGCCTGCTGCGCCTGCTCGGCCGCTTCCACCATGCCCGAGCCAAGGGCAAGGGCCTGGCCGATGATGAAATCCTGCGGCTGGAGCCGATGCTGACCGATTCGCTGCTGCAGGACCTGGCCTGCAACCTGCAGGAGATCGGCCTGCTGCGCCGCGATGAACGTGGCGAATGGCTGCTCTCGCGCGACCTGGACCAGGTCAGCCTGTCTGATCTGTACGAATGCACCCAGTTGCGCATTCCGGTAGCCGAGCAGCATCTGCCATACCGCGACGACACACTGGGCCGTGCTGCGCTGGCGGCACTGGACGATCTGCGGCTGCCCCTGCGCGAACGCCTCAAGCGCAAGGTCAGCGATATCTACACCGATTCCGGAGACATGCCATGACCCGCAAGACCCCGTTGCTGCTGCTTCCGCTGGCCCTGCTGCTGGCGCTGTCGGCCTGCAAACCGGCCCAGGAGCCGACCCCCGCCAGCAGCCAGCCGCCAGCACAGGCACCGACGCCGACCACACCGGCACCGGTCGAAGAGACCCCGGCCGAGCGGACCACTGCCGAGTTCCCGACGCTGAGGATGAAGGCGGTGGATGGCAGCGACTACGACCTGGCCGCGCACCGCGGCAAGTGGGTGATCGTGAATTTCTGGGCGACCTGGTGTGCCCCGTGCCGCAAGGAGATGCCGGAGCTGTCGGCGCTGCATGCGATGCGCAGCAACATCGAGGTGGTTGGCCTGGCCTATGAGGATATCGAGGTGCCGGAGATGCAGTCGTTCCTGACCAAGCACCCGGTGACCTATCCGATCGTGATCGTGGACCCGTTCGATCCGCCGGCGGACTTCGCCACGCCGCGAGGCCTGCCGTTGACGCATCTGCTGGATCCGCAGGGCAAGCTGGCGCACACCTTCCTTGGCCCGGTGACGGCCGCCGACATCGAAAAGCAGATCGCCAGCGCAAAGTAGTGGGTTGGTCGGCAGGGCCTGCGGCCCTGCACCCGTGGAGGCCAGAGCAACAGCAACGGCAACAGCCGAAGCAAAGGCGGGTCTCCTGAGGGATGGCGGG
>NZ_JASJSQ010000057.1:0-31076 GCF_030236855.1 Stenotrophomonas maltophilia group sp. Smal13 | reverse complement strand
ATGCGGCTGCCAAGCCTACAGGGACGTACTTGCGGCGTCCCCGCACTCCGACACCACCCCGCCAAACCACGGAAGCCAGCTCTTGCCTTGGCTTTTGATCTGGCCTCTGCGGGTGCAGGGCGCAGCCCTGCCGAAACCCACCCTCAGGAGCTGCAGGACAGCATCGAGCAGCCCGCGCGGTTGTCTGCCCACGCCGGGCGCTTGCCGGCGAAATGCTCCAGCCCGGCACGCTCGGTGTACGGATCACGCAGTACGTCCTGCAACGCATGAACACCGCCGAGGTCGCCCTGTTCGGCGCGGTCGATGGCTTCCTGCGCCAACCAGTTGCGCAGCACGTACAGCGGATTGGCCGCGGCCATCTTCGCCGTGCGCTCAGTGGCCGACAGCGGATCGGCCTGCAACCGTGCCGCGTAGTCCTGCAGCCACTGCTGCAACGGCGCCTGCACCGCCTGCTGGCGCGCCTCGTCGTAGTACACCGCGTCCAGCAGCGCCGCATCCGGTGTCGCCGGATCGAGGCGCATCAGCGCGCGCCAGGCCAGGGTCATGTCCATGCCACCGTCCTGCATCAACTGCTGCCAGCGCAGGTAGAGCTGCAGGTCGTCATCGTCGGCAGCGGCCAGGCCCAGCTTGGCTGCGGCATCGCGACGGGTGCAGGCCACGAAGGTGGACTGGTAGGCCGCCAGACCGGCCTGCAGCGGCGCAACATCGGCGAACAACGGCGACAACGCCTGGGCCAATCGGCTCAGATTCCAGTACGCCACCTGCGGCTGGGTACCGAAGCGATAACGGCGGCCCTGCGCGTCGGTGGTGTTCGGCGTCCAGTCCGGATCGAAATCCTCGACCCAGCCGTAAGGGCCGTAATCAAGTGTGAGGCCGAGCACGGACAGGTTGTCGGTGTTCATCACGCCATGCACGAAACCCACGCGCATCCAGTGCGCGATCATCTCGGCGGTTCGCACCGCGATCTGCGCGAACCAGTCGCCATACAGCGCCTCGCCCTGCCCTTCCAGTTCGGGGAAATCGCGGGCGATGCAGGCATCGACCAGCTGCTGCAGCAGGGCGGTTTCACCACGCGACGCAGGCAGCTCGAACGAACCAAAGCGCAGGAACGACGGCGATACCCGGCACACGATGGCACCCGGCTCCGCGCGCGGGTGGCCGTCGTAGAACATGTCACGCACCACGTCGTCGCCGGTACCGACCAGCGACAACGCGCGCGTGGTCGGCACCCCCAGATGGTGCATCGCTTCGCTGCACAGGAATTCGCGGATCGACGAGCGCAGCACTGCGCGCCCATCGGCGCCGCGCGAGTAAGGCGTGGGGCCGGCCCCCTTCAGCTGCAGCTCCCAGTGGCGGCCATCCGGCGCGACCAATTCACCCAGCGAGATCGCACGGCCGTCGCCGAGCTGGCCGGCCCAATGGCCGAACTGATGGCCACCGTAGTTGGCCGCCCATGGCTGCATGCCTGCATACAGTGCGTTGCCACCGAATACACGGGCGAAGCCTTCGCTCTCGACCTCAGCGGTATTGAAGCCAAGCATTTCGGCCACGTCCGGCGCCCAGGCCAGCAGCGTGGGCGCCGTCACCGGGGTCGGCATCACTGGCGACCAGGCTGCGCCCAGCACTTCACGCCTGCGCGGGCCGGATTCGGGGTCGCCCGGCAGGGTATGCAGCAGGCGGTTGTCGAAACGGGGGCTGTCGGTATCCATGGTGCTGAAGATGGGGGCGACGGCCGCCCTCCTCAATTGCCGCTGAGCGCCTGCAGGTGGCCGCCGTGGGCCTCGGCACGCTGGTAGGCCGGGCGCTCACCGATACGCTTGAGGAAGCCACGCAGTGCCGGCTTGTCGTCGAGGCCACCACCGCGTGCGGCAGCGGCCTGGATCGGGAAGCTCATCTGGATGTCGGCCGCACTGAAGCGCTCGCCAGCAAACCACGGGCTTTCGGCCAGGCGGCGCTCCATCCAGTCCAGGTGCAGGCGCCGCTGCGGACCGATGAAGCCGCGCTCGGCCTTGTCGGCGATGCTGCGTGCGATCGGGCGCGCGAAGAACGGCATCGGTGCGCTGCGGATGCGACCGATCACCAGGGTCAGCAGCAGCGGCGGCATCGCCGAACCTTCGGCATAGTGCAGCCAGTAGCGGTAGGCGATGAGTTCAGCTCCGTCGGCCGGCATCGGTGACGGCGACAGCTGGCGCTGGGTGTCGTAACGGTCAGCGAGGTAGTCGAGGATCGCCCCGGATTCGGCCAGCACCAGCTCGCCATCCTGCAATACCGGCGACTTGCCCAGCGGATGCACCTGTCGCAGTTCCGGCGGCGCCAGCAGCGTCTTCGGATCACGCGGATAACGGCGCAGTTCGTAGTCCAGCCCCAGCTCCTCCAGCATCCACAGCACGCGCAGGGAACGGGAGTTTTCCAGGTGGTGGACGATGCGCATGGACGGTTCCGCGATGGGAGGATGCATCTGATCTTAGCCCGCCCGGCTGCATGCCTTTTGTAGAGTCGAGCTTGCTCGACTGCTTTCAAACGCAGTCGAGCAAGCTCGACTCTACAAAACAGCGGGCAATAAAAAACGCCGGAAGCTTTCGCTTCCGGCGTTCTGGCTACCAAACGGTAGCAGACGGATTAGACCGCCTGCACCTGGTCAGCCTGCATACCCTTCTGACCCTGGACGGCGATGAAGGTAACCTTCTGGCCTTCCTGCAGGGTCTTGAAGCCGGTGCCCTGGATGGCACGGAAGTGCACAAACAGGTCCGGGCCGCTTTCCGGGGTGATGAAGCCGAAGCCCTTGGCGTCGTTGAACCACTTGACGGTGCCGGTCTGACGATCAGACATTTGACTAACTCCTGAAACACATGTTGAAAAAATCGCAGCCACCGGGTATCGGGGCCGAGACTGAGTTGCAGGCGTTGGTAAAGCGGATCGATGAGCGGATCGTGAGATCAACTGCACCAGGCCACGATTCACGGTGACCCTAGCAAACACAGTGGGACGAACGATACGCGTGTTTTCTGGAAAAAGCGATAGCCCGGACGTTCATGGGCAGACCCCGCCCGCTAGACGTGACAAGGGCTGGCAGCCGATCGAGGCTAACTCCGAGTCCCCATTCAGGATTTTCCTACCCTACACTGGGTAAATGACTGAAGCTGAAACCCAAGCTGAACCCGCTCTCCCACGCATCTGGGTAGACGCGGACGCCTGCCCCACCGTCATTCGCGACATCCTGTTCCGGGCCGCTGAACGCGTTGGGATCGAGCTCACCCTGGTCGCCAACCAGTGGATCCGGACCCCGCCCTCACGCTGGCTGCGCTCGATCCAGGTCCCCCAGGGCCTGGACGTGGCCGACAGCGCCATCGTCGAGCGGGTCGCCGCCGGTGACCTGGTGGTCACCCAGGACATCCCGCTGGCCGCGCTGGTGCTGGAGAAGAAGGCGGTGGCGCTGAACCCGCGTGGCCAGCTGTACACCCCGAACAACATGGCCGAGCGGCTGTCGATGCGCAATTTCATGGAAGAGCTGCGCGGCGCCGGGGTGCAGACCGGGGGCCCACCGCCGCTGGGCCCGCGCGACCGGCAGCTGTTCGCGGCCGAACTAGACCGCTGGCTTGCGCGGCGCTCCACCCGCTGAACCGCGCTACCCGTCCTGATCCGGCAGTCGCAGGCGGCGCTGGCTGCTGAACCAACGCCGTTCCCCGCTGAATGGGTCATCGAAGGCCAGCCCCTGTGCAAGCAGCTGCAGGGGGGGCTCGATGGCCCCGGCCAGGCGCGGCATCAGCTGCGGATACAGGTCATCACCCACGATCGGAGCCCCCAGCATCGCCATGTGCACGCGCAGCTGGTGCTTGCGGCCGGTCTCCGGCCGCAGCCGGTAGCGCCAGATCGGCCCCTCGGCCTCGATCGGCTCGATCCGGCTGCGCGCATTGGGCTCGCCCGGCACTTCGGCCATGCGGAAGAACGGTTCGCCCGGCACCAGCCGGCTGTCCCGCTGCAGCGGAAACGCCAGCCCGGGCAGCGCCGGTGCCAGCGCCTCATAGGTCTTCTCGATGCGCCGCTCGCGGAACAGCCGCTGATAGGCGTCACGCGTGGCTGCCTGGGTCGAGAACAGCACCAGGCCGGCGGTCAGCCGATCCAAGCGGTGCAACGGCGCCAGCTCGGTGTTTCCGGTGCGTGCGACCAGGCGAGCCAGCAGGGTTTCGCTCACATAGCCACCGGCCGGCGTCACCGGCAGGAAGTGCGGCTTGTCGGCCACCAGCAGGTGCGCATCCAGATGCAGGATGGTCTCGGCGAAGGGAATCACCGGCTCGTCGGCCACCTCGCGGAAGTACTGGATTTCCAGCCCCACCTGCCAAGGCATGTCCGGCGCCAGTGCCCTGCCCTGCGCATCCTGCACGCGGCCTCGGGCGAAGCGGTCCTGCCATTGCGCACGGTCGATGCGCGGGAAACGCGCGCACAGGCCATCGAGCAGGCTGGACCAGTGGCCGGGTGGCAGCTGCAGGCGGCTGGGCAAGGTCACGGCGTCCACTCCGGCCACGGGAAAGAGCGCAAGAGTGCCACCGTTGACGCTGCGCAGACAGACCGGCAACGGACACCCCTGGAGCAAACCTCTATCATTGTCGTCTTTAGTCCACGGACCCCCCATGGCCCTCACCGCCACCATCCGCAAGGCCGAACTGCAGATCAGCGACATGGATCGCGGCTACTACGCGACCCACAACCTGACCCTGGCCCAGCATCCGTCCGAGACCGACGATCGCCTGATGGTGCGCCTGCTCGCCTTCGCGCTGAACGCCGGCGACCGCCTGGAATTCGGCCGCGGCCTGAGCACCGATGACGAGCCGGATCTGTGGGAACACGACTACACCGGCGACATCCTGCAGTGGATCGACCTGGGCCATCCGGACGAATCGCGCATCCGCAAGGCCAGCAACCGCAGCCGCCAGGTGCAGGTGATCAACTACGGCGGCAATGCCTCAGAGATCTGGTGGGGCAAGCAGAACAAGGGCCTGGCGCGCTTTGACAACCTCTCGGTGGTTGATCTGGACGGTGAATTCGTCGAGCGCTGGGGCCAGCAGATCCAGCGCGCCATGCGCTGGAGCGTGCTGATCCAGGACGGTGAAGTGCAGCTGCTCAACGACCAGATCCAGCTCGACGTGATCCCGAACTGGCGCAAGCGCGCCAAGGCATGAGCACGATCCGTTGCGACGTGGTGGTCATCGGCGCCGGTGCGGCCGGGCTGATGACCGCAATCACGGCTGGCCAGCGCGGCCGCCAGGTGCAGGTGATCGACCATGCCAACAAGGTCGGCAAGAAGATCCTGATGTCCGGCGGTGGCCGCTGCAACTTCACCAACACCGGCACCACCCCGGCCAACTTCCTGTCGGCCAACCCGCACTTCTGCAAGTCGGCACTGGCGCGCTATACGCCCTGGCACTTCATCGAGCTGGTCAGCAAGCACGGCATCGCGTATCACGAAAAGGAGCTGGGCCAGTTGTTCTGCGATGTCTCGTCCAAGCAGATCGTGAAGATGCTGGTGGACGAATGCCAGGCGGCAGGCGTGCAGGTGCGTACCGACTGCAGCGTGCAGCGCATCGAGCATGGCAGCGATGGATTCCGCGTGCACACCACGCAGGGCCTGTTCCATTGCGCCTCGCTGGTGGTGGCCACCGGCGGCCTGTCCATTCCCAGCATGGGCGCCACCGGCTTCGGCTATGAAGTGGCCCGACAGTTCGGCCACCAGGTGCTGCCGACCCGCGCCGGGCTGGTGCCGCTGACGCTCAGCGGCAAGCACCAGGAACGGCTGGCCGATCTCAGCGGCGTCGCTCTGCCCATCGAGGCGCGCTGCAACGGAAAGAGCTTCCAGAATTTCATGCTGCTGACCCATCGCGGCGTGAGTGGCCCGGCGATCCTGCAGATCTCCTCGTTCTGGCAACCCGGCGACGCGCTGGAGCTGGACCTGCTGCCTGGCCAGGATGCCGGCGAGTGGTTGCGCCAGATGAAGCGCGAACGTCCTGCCGCCGAGCTGCGCACGGTACTGGGCGAGGTACTGCCGAAGCGGCTGGCACAGCGGTTGTGCGAACACTGGCTGCCCGACCGGCCCGTGCGCCAGCTGGACGAGCCGGTGCTGCGCCAGGCCGCACAGCTGCTGGGCGCGTTCCCGCTGGTGGCCAGTGGTACCGAGGGCTACCGCACCGCCGAGGTCACCCTGGGCGGCGTGGATACCGCCGAGGTCTCGTCCTCGACGATGGAATCCAAGCGCGTGCCCGGCCTGCATTTCGTCGGCGAGGTGCTGGATGTGACCGGCTGGCTGGGCGGCTACAACTTCCAGTGGGCCTGGGCCAGCGGCCACGCAGCCGGTGGCGTGGTGTGAACCGCATCGCCGTTCAATGCGTGCAAGGGGTGCGCGCATGGACGGTTCGCCGCGCATCGTGTATCTAGATTTGCAGATTGGGGAGCAGTGCATGCAGAACGCGAACGACATCACCATCCGCCTGCTGATCGTCGATGACAGCGGCGAGAATGCCGAAGCCATCGTCAGCACGCTGCGCAACAGCGGCATCGCGGTACGCCCGTGGCGTCCGCAGGATGCAGCCGAGCTGGCCCAGGTGCTGGCCAGCCAGGCCATCGACCTGGTGCTGGCTTCGCCCTCCCAGGGCATCCCGCTGCCACTGGTGGCCCAGCATATTGCTGCCAGCGGCAAGGACATTCCACTGGTGCTGCTGGCCGAGCGCATCGACGAAGACGAACTGGTGCAGGCCAGCAGCCACGGCATCCGCGCCCTCGCCCTGCGCCAACGCCCGGAGCACCTGCTCGCCGTGGTCCGTGACCAGTGGGTGGACCTGCAGGCGCGTCGTGGCCTGCGCCGCATCGAGGCGCAGATGCGCGAAACCGAGCGCCGCTGCGACGCACTGATCGCCTCCTCGCGCGACCCCATCGCCTACGTGCATGAAGGCATGCACATCCGCGCCAACGACGCCTATCTGGAGATGTTCGGTTACGAACATTTCGACGACATCGAAGGCATCTCGCTGCTGGACATGGTCGCCGCCCAGCATGTGGAAGGCTTCAAGCAGCTGCTGAAGGGCCTCAGCCGTGGCGAGGCGCCGCCGCCCCAGTACCAGCTAGACGCGCGCCACGAGGATGGCAGTGCGTTCCCGGCGACGATGGAGTTTGCCGCTGCCACCTACGAAGGCGAATCCTGCCTGCAGGTGGTGCTCCGCCGCCGCATGGAATTCGACCCCGAGCTGGCACGTGAGGTCGAGGACCTGCGCCAGCGCGACCAGGTGACCGGCCTGCTCAATCGCCCGACCTTCATGCTGCAGCTGGAAAGCGCGGTGGCCCAGGCCGGGCGCAGCGAAGGCCAGTTCGGCCTGCTGCTGATCGAGCCGGACCACTACGCGCGCCTGCTGCCGGACATTGGCCTGGCCTCGGCCGACACCCTGATCGGCGCGCTCGCCGCGCTGCTGGCCGAAGTCGTTGGCGAAGACGCGCAGCTGGCCCGCTTCGGCGAACACAATTTCGCCGTGCTGCAGGCCGGGCCGTACGCGCAGACCGTGGCACTGGCCGAGCGCATCCGCGAAGCCTACGCCGCGCACGTCTTCAGCATCGGCGCACGCTCGGCCACGGTAACGGTCAGCATCGGTGGCGTGCAGGTGGGCGAGAAGATCGCCAGTATCGGCCAGGTGCTGGCACGCGCCAGCGAATGCACGCAGGCCGCCGCAGAACTGGGCAACACCTGCCGCATCTTCGACCCGGCCGCCGCCGACCGCGTGGAGGAAGAGCGCGTGCTGCGCTGGGTCGCCCGTATCCGTGAAGCGCTGGCCGGTGACGGCTTCCAGCTGCACTACCAGCCGGTGCTGAACCTGCAGGGCGAGTCACTGGAGCTGTATGAGGCCTACCTGCGCCTGGAGCACAATGGCGAACTGCTGAGCCCGACCGCGTTCCTCGGTATCGCGGAGGAGCACGGCCTGCTGGCCGACATCAACCGCTGGGTGGTGTCACGGGCGATCGCGGTGCTGGGCCAGCGTGCACGCGAAGGCCATGCCACGCAGATGCTGGTGAAAGTGACGCCGGAATCGTTCGACGACCCGCAGATGATCGCTACCCTGCGCCGCGAGCTGCAGGCTCAGGGTGTACCCGGTGAACGGCTGTGGCTGCATGCGCCGGAAGCGAAGGTGTTCACTCACCTGCGCAGTGCACAGCAGTTCCTTGCCGAAGTAGCACCGCTGGGCTGCCGCATCGGCCTGGAGCAGTTCGGTTCGGGGCTGGATTCGTTCCAGCTGCTGGCCCACTTCCAGCCGCAGTTCCTCAAGCTGGACCGTGGCTTCACCAGCGACCTGGCAGCCACCCGCGAGAACATCGACCGCATCAGCCAGATCACCGCGCGCGCGCAGGAAGCCGACATCCGCACCATCGCCGAATTCGTCAGCGATGCCAATTCGATGACGTTGCTGTTCAGTGCCGGCGTGGACTACGTGCAGGGCGACTTCGTTGGCCCGGCGTTGCCGGAGATGGGTTTCGAGTTCGGGTGACCGATGGTGGTGCCGGCCGCTGGCCGGCACCACCCAAAGAGAAGGCCGGCTTTCGCCGGCCTCTTCGTTGATCAGGTCATGTCGACCAGATTTTCGATCTTCACGTCCGGATTGACGTCGGCCTCGTAGTCGACACCCTCCACGCCAAAACCGAACAGGCGCAGGAAATCGGCCTTGTAGCCGGCCAGATCGCTGATCTCGTACAGGTTCTCGTTGGTCACCTGCGGCCACAGCGCGACCACCTTGCCCTGCACGTCCGCGGCCATTTCCTTGTAATCGGCACGCAGGCGGCCTTCGTCATCGACCAGCGCGACGGTGTGGCCATCGCCATCGACCAGGTCGTGGCGCAGACGATCGACCGCCACGCCATCGGCCTTGCCGCCGTAGAGGATGTCGTACAGCACGTCGAGCTGTTCGATGCAGCCTTCGTGCGTGCCCTTTTCCTTCATCACCTTGAACAGCAGCGACAGGTACAGCGGCATGGTCGGAATGGCCGAGCTGGCCTGGGTGACCACGGCCTTCAGCACCGACACGCGCGCGTCGCCACCGATCCTGGCCAGCTTCTCGCGCAGGCCCAGCACCTTGTTGTCCAGGTCCTTCTTGGCCGCACCGATCGAGCCATTCCAGTAGATCGCCTGGGTGATCTCTTCGCCCACGTAGGTGAAGGCGGTGGTGGTGCAGCCATTGGCCAGCACGCCGGCGTCGGCCAGCGCATCGATCCACATCTGCCAGTCCTCGCCGCCCATCACCGCGACGGTGCCAGCGATTTCTTCCGGGGTGGCCGGCTGCAGATGGGTCTCGGTCAGCACCTCCTTGTCGGTATCCAGGCCACGCAGGGTGATCGGCTCGCCGATCGGCTTCAGCGTGGAGCTGATGATCTCGCCGGTCTTCGGGTGCTTGCGGCGCGGCGCGGCGAGGCTGTAGACGACCTGGTCGACCTGGCCGAGATCGGCCTTGATCATCTCGATGGTCCTGGCCTTCACTTCATCGGAGAAGGCATCGCCGTTGATGCTCTTGGCGTACAGGCCAGCTTCGTCGGCGTACTTATGGAACGCGGCCGAGTTGTACCAGCCCGCGGTGCCCGGCTTGGTTTCACTACCCGGGCGTTCGAAGAAGATGCCAAGGGTGGCGGCGCCACTGCCGAAGGCGGCAGTGATGCGCGCCGCCAGGCCGTAGCCGGTGGAGGCGCCGATTACCAGCACGCGCTTGGGACCATTCTGGATCGGCGGACGTGCGCGGATGTAGTCGATCTGCTGCTTGACCGCGGCTTCGCAGCCGGTCGGGTGGGTGGTGACGCAGATGAAGCCGCGGACGCGCGGTTTGATGACCATGGATACCTCGGGTTGGCAGATGCGGCGCGCGGGGCGCTCAGCAGGAATACGGGCGCGCGCCTGCGCGCGCGAACCGCAGGATCGTAGTGCGCGGGGGAAGATTGCACAACCGACGGCGGCGTAGGGTGGGGTTTGTTCTGCAGGGTTGCACCCTGCACCCGCAGAGGCCGGAGCAACGACCGGAGCCGGAGCAACTTCAAAAGCTGGGTTCCTGTGGGTTGGCGGGGTGGGTCCGGTTGCGGGGGACGCCGTAAATCCGTCCATGGAGGCTTGGCCGCGGCATCCATGCCGCGGACACCCCCGCAACCGGACCCACCCCGCCTTCGACAGATTTCCGCGATCTGTTGGACATGTCGCCGCTGCTGTTGGTGGGTGCCGACCGTTGGTCGGCACGGTTGAATTCATTCGATATCTGACAGATGTGCCGACCAAGGTCGACACCTACCAACAGCCGCGCGGAACCGATCTGGGGCAGAGCCCCCTGAGTCAGGGGGCGGCCGCGAAGCGGCGGGGGTCTGGGAGCTGGTAAGTGGGGCCCACGGTTCGCGCAGCGAAGCGTGGGAGCGACAGCGCGCATGCGATGACGCGTACCAGCCCTGCCAACAAAAAACCCCGCTTGCGCGGGGTTCTCTGCGTGCTGCATGCAGCGGGTGCTTACGGGCGACGGGCCAGGGCCTCGATGTCCTTCGCCTTCGGCAGCAGGTCCTGCTTGCTGACGCGCAGGAAACCGATCGTCAGCATCGGCACCGCCACCAGGATCGAGGACAGCACCACGATCACCGCACCGATCATGTGCGTCTCGGCCAGGCCTTCCATCGAGCTGCCGCCGTACATGTACAGGGCAAGCGCCGACAGGAAGAACATCACCGCAGTGATCACCGTACGCGACAGCGTCTGGTTGATCGAACGGTTCAGCACTTCCATCGAGTCCACGCGCAGGCTGCGGAAGTTCTCACGGACGCGGTCGAAGACCACGATCAGATCGTTGATCGCAAAGCCCATCACCGACAGCAGGCCGGCCAGCACGGTCAGGTCGAACTCACGGCCCAGCAGGGACACGTAAGCAACCGTCACGATCAGATCGAACATCGCCACGATGCTGGCGGTGACCGCGAACTTCCATTCGAAGCGCACCGCGATGTAGATCAGGAAGCCGGCCAGCATGAAGATGGTGGCGTACAGGCCATTCATCGCCAGGTCCTTGCCGATCTGCGGGCCCACGAACTCGTTGCGGAGCACGGTGGCCTGGTTGTCGGCGGTGGACAGTGCCTTCACCACGGCGGCGGCGGTGGCCTTGTCCTCGTGCGCGGCGTCGCCGGTACCGGCAGCGTGCTCACCGTGCGGGGCCAGGCGGATCAGCAGATCGGTGTTGCCACCGACGCTCTGCACCTGGGCACCGTCGAAGCCACTTTCCTCGAGCTTGGTACGGACCTGCTCGACGTCCACGGCCTTGTCGAAGCGGGCTTCGATCAGGGTGCCGCCGGTGAAGTCCAGAGCGTAGTTGAAGCCCTTGAAGCCGATGATGGCAACCGAGGCCAGGAACACGATGACCGTGACGACCATCGCGACATGGCGCCAGCGCATGAAGTCGATCTTGGTGTCGTTCGGGAGGATGTGCAGCGGAAACAGTTTCATGTGCGTGTCGTCCCGTCAGATGGCCACGTTCTGGAGCTTCTTGCGGCGGCCGTAGATCAGCGTCGCCAGCGCACGCGACACGGTGATCGCGGTGAACATGGAGGCGAAAATACCGATGATCATGGTCAGCGCGAAGCCCTTCAGCGGACCGGTACCGAATGCGAACAGCGCCACACCGACGATCAGGCCGGTCAGGTTGGCGTCGAGGATGGTGCCGGAAGCACGCTCGTAACCGGTCACGATCGCGGTCTTGCCCGGCACGCCGGCACGCAGCTCTTCACGGATACGCTCGTTGATCAGCACGTTGGCGTCCACCGACAGGCCGACCGACAACGCCAGACCGGCGAAGCCCGGCAGGGTCATGGTCGCGCCGAACAGCGACATCACCGCCACCACGATCAGCAGGTTGAACAGCATCGCGATCGAGGTGATCACGCCGAACATGCGGTAGTAGACGCTGAAGAACACCAGGGTGAACAGGAATGCGAACACCACCGCGCGCATACCGTTCTTGACGTTCTCGGCGCCCAGGCTCGGGCCGACCACGCGCTCTTCGACGAAGTCCATCGGCGCGGCCAGCGAGCCGGACTTCAGCAGCTTGGCCAGGTCCTCGGCTTCCTTCTTCTGCAGGCCGGTGGTCTGGAAGTTCTTGCCGAACACGCCGTTGATGTTGGCCACCGAGATCACTTCCTCGTTGACCCTGAAGCCACGCACTTCCTGGCCGTCGACGACGGTCACGGTCGGCACGCGCTCGGTATAGACCACCGCCATCGGCTTGTTCACGTTGGCGCTGGTGAAGTCGAACATGCGCTGGCCGCCGACATTGTTCAGCGTCACGCTGACCGCCGGAGAGCCGCTGTTCGAATCGGTCACCGCCTGCGCGCCGACCATCTGGTCACCGGTGACGATCACGCGCTTGTTCAGCAGGACCGGACCACCGCCATCACGACGCTGGTAGACCTTCGCTTCCGGCGGAATGCGCCCGGAGTTGATGGCGTCCTGTGCATTGCCGTCAACCACCGCGCGGTACTCGAGGGTAGCGGTGGCGCCGATCATGCGCTTGGCTTCGGCGGTGTCCTGTACGCCCGGCAGCTGCACCACCACGCGGTCGGCACCCTGGCGCTGGATGATCGGCTCAGCCACGCCGAGCTGGTTCACGCGGTTGCGCAGGGTGTTGATGTTCTGCTCGATGGCGCCGTTGGCGATCTGGGTGATCTCGGTTTCCGGCACGGTCACCGTGATGCGATTGCCACTGACGTCGTAGCCGAGGGTCGGCTGCGCCTTCACCAGGGCAGTGCGGGCACGCTGCGCGGCGTCGTCACCGGCGGACGGGCTCAGGTTCGCCACGATGCTGTTGTCAGCGCGGCGTTCCACCGACTGGTACGGGATGCGGGCGTCGCGCAGCGTGCTGCGCACGTCTTCGGTGTAGGCGTCCAGGCGCTTGTCCAGGGCGGCCTTCTGGTCGACCTGCAGCACGAAGTGCACACCGCCCTGCAGGTCCAGGCCCAGCACCATCGGGCGACCGCCGAGGTTGGCCAGCCAGTCCGGCACGGTCGAGGCCAGGTTCAGGGCCACGGTGTACTTTTCGCCGACCGTGTCACGCAGGGCGTCGCTGGCAGCGGACTGCGCCTTCAGGTCCGGCAGGCGGACGATCAGGCTTTCCCCTTCCTTCTCGGCACCGACGGTGGCGACACCGGCCTTCTTCAGGTCGGCCAGCACACGGTCACGCAGCGCATCGTCGATCTGGCCGCCACGGTTGGCGGTGATCTGGAGGGCCGGGTCCTTCTGGTAGATGTTGGGCAGCGCGTACAGCGCGCTGAGCGCCAGTACGATCAGGATGACGACGTACTTCCAGCGTGGAAATTCGAGCATTGCTTGGGTCCCGCGCGGCGCCATCCCCGGCGCCGCGGTTGTGCATCGGAAAGGGAGTGGCTTACTGGGCCGACTTCAGGGTACCGGCCGGCAGCACGTTGCCGACAGCGCCCTTCTGCACGCGGATGCGCACGTTGTCCGCCACTTCAATGGTGATGAAGTTGTCGCCGATGTCGGTGACGATGCCGGCGATGCCGCCGTTGGTCAGCACTTCGTCGCCACGCTTGATCTTCTCCAGCATGGCCTTGTGCTCCTTCTGCCGCTTCATCTGCGGGCGGATCATCAGGAAGTACATGATGGCGATCAGGATGACCGGGAACAGCAGCGTGGTCAGGCCCATGCCCTGCGGTTGGCCGCCGGCGGCCTGGGCGTGGGCGGCGGGAATCAGGAAGGCAAGCAGGTTCATTGTTGGTCCTTTGGTTGGGCGGCGCTTCGGCCCTTTCACGGGCACGAGGTGTCGACCGCGGATCTGGGTCAGCCTTGAAGTATGCCACGGCCCCGGGCGTTCGTCCTTGGGCCGTTTGGCAGGGGGTGTTCGGGTTACAGGGGCGGTGCTACCGCCCCGCGTGCCGCGTAGAAAGACTCACGGAAGGCCAGGAAGGTTCCCGCCTCGATCGCCGCGCGGATGTCGGCCATGAGCTTTTCGTAATAGAACAGGTTGTGCAGGGTGCCCAGCATCGGCGCCAGCATCTCGTTGCAGCGGTCCAGGTGGCGCAGGTACGAACGCGTGTAACCGCCGGTGCAGGCCACGCAGCCGCAGCCGGGCTCGATCGGATCCATGTCCCGTGCGTACTGGGAATTACGGATGCGGACGGTGCCGAACGAGGTGAAATAGTGACCATTGCGGGCGTTGCGGGTCGGCATCACGCAGTCGAACATGTCCACGCCACGTGCGACACCCTCGACCAGGTCCTCCGGCCGGCCCACACCCATCAGGTAGCGCGGACGGTCGCCCGGCAGTTCCGGGTCCAGGTGGTCGAGCATGGCGTTGCGCTCGTGCTCCGGTTCGCCCACGGCCAGGCCGCCGATGGCGTAACCGTCGAAGCCGATCGCCTGCAGGGCCTCGGCCGAGCGGCTGCGCAGGTCGGTGTGCACGCCGCCCTGGACGATGCCGAACAGGGCCGCGTCGTTGCCGAGCTCGTCATGCGCGTTGCGGCTGCGCTGGGCCCAGCGCAGGCTCAGCTCCATCGAGCGGCGCGCCACATCCTCGGTAGCCGGGTACGGGGTGCACTCGTCGAAGATCATCACCACGTCCGAATCGAGCACTTTCTGGATCTTCATGCTCTCTTCCGGGCCCAGGAACACGCGGGCACCGTCGGTTGGCGAGGCGAAGGTCACGCCCTGCTCGGTGATCTTGCGGCGGTGGGCCAGCGAGAACACCTGGAAGCCGCCGGAGTCGGTCAGGATCGGGCCATCCCAGCGGCAGAAGCCGTGCAGGCCGCCGTGGTCGGCGATGATGTCCAGGCCCGGGCGCAGGTACAGGTGGAACGTGTTGCCGAGGATGATCTCGGCGCCCAGCGCACGCACCTGGTCCGGCAGGATGCCCTTGACCGAGCCATAGGTCCCCACCGGCATGAAGGCCGGCGTTTCCACCGTGCCACGCGGGAAGGTCAGGCGGCCACGGCGGGCACGGCCGTCGCGGGTCTTGAGCTGAAACTGCAATCGGGACATGGAGCGGTCATTCGGGCAAATAGTCGCCCATTGTCTCCCAAAACAGGGTCGACCGCCCATTCAGGCCTGAACGGGCCGATGTGCTCGCGACATGACTGCTGGGTTGTCGCATCTGGCCTTGGTCCCGATCTGTTACCACTCCAAAATCGACCCGACAGGCGATCTCGTCAGGAAGTGCGGCCCAGAATGAACAAAAATATCCGCGAGGCACTGGAAACGATTCTTGGGGGAAGAATCGAGCAACGAGTAGATCGAATCGCGCCGGGCATCAACCGCGTGGCCGGAGTGGAGGTCATCTATTACGAAGATGACGAAACGAGCGGTGCTACAAGTCAGTTCGATCTACTGCTGGACTCTGCTGGAGAGATTGTCGCGAGCCACGGCGGCATCGTATCCGACTGCTGCCGAATCGTTGCCCCCAACGGCCAGTGCTACCAGTGCCTGACCTTCCATGGCGACCTGGACGGTTGGCGCAAGGCTGTTGAAGCCGCAGCCAAGGCACGCGGCATTGGCTTGGCTCGCATTGAAGGCCACCGCCTGAAAATCTCAGAAGACCAGTCATTTGCGCTTGAAGAGTGTCGAATTGAAGTTGGCTGAATGCCTTCTGCCGGGATGAAGAGCGGGATCCCCACTCACCCCGAAAAACGCGCATCCGCCGCCATCGCCGCCGCCAGTGCGTCGATGATCGTCCGCACCCGCCGTGGCAGGTGTTCCCCGCGCGGCCAGACCAGCTGGATCGGCAGCACGGGCGGGCGTTCGCGCGCCAATACCGGCCGCAGCGCACCCGACTGCAGGTGCTCGGCGGCCAGCCACTGGGGCAGCAGGGCAATGCCCTGCCCGGCCAGGGCGGCCTCGCACAGCGCCGCACTGTCGCCCAGCGCGATCTGTTCGCGCGCCTGCAACGGCTGCGACAACCACGGCCAGCCACCTGCCCGCGACTGCAGCAGGCAGGTGTGGGCGTGCAGGTCGCCCGCCGCGGCCGGCAGCCCGTGGTTGTCCAGGTAGACCGGGGCTGCCACCAGCACGGTTGGCTGTCGGCCCAGCCGGCGCGCCACCCACTCGGCCCGGTCCGGCAGCGCACCGACCCGCAGTGCCAGGTCCACGCCCTCGGCAACCAGCTCGCTGGCCCGGGTCGAGAACTCGATATCGAACACCAGCCCGGCATGGCGCTGGCGCAGCGCGAACAGCGCTGGCATCAGCCACAAGCGCCCCAGCAGCGGCGGCGTGCTCAGGCGGACCCGGCCGGCCGCCGCCCCTGCCCCGGCGCCCAGCGCCTCTTCGGCCGCCGCCAAGGCGTCCAGCGCGCGCCGTGCGTAGACAAGCAACGCCTCGCCGGCCTCGGTCAGGCGCAGCTGGCGCTGGCTGCGCTCCAGCAACCGCACCCGCCGACGCTCTTCCAGCCGGCTGACCGCCTTGCTCACCGCCGAGCGTGAAATGCCCAGGCGCTGGGCTGCGGCACTGAAGCTGCCACCATCGGCCACCGCCACGAAGGCGCGCAGGCCTGACAACACCTCGTCATTGCCCATGTTCCCACCCGTCACGCCAAAGGTGACCCATTGTCACGCATGCGGCAGCTAGCGTGGTCACACCTCACAGTGGAATTCCCCTCATGTCATTGGCGAACAAGACCCTGGTCATCATCGGCGGCAGCTCGGGCATCGGCCTGCGTGCGGCACGGCAGGCGGCCGCGCAGGGTGCGCGGGTGATCATCGGCGGGCGTGACCCGCAGCGCCTGCAGCAGGCGCAGCAGCAGATCGGCCACGATGCGCGGGCGATTCCGGTCGACGCCACCTCGCGCGAGTCATTGCAGGCGCTCTTCGCGGCCACCGGCACGATCGATGCCCTGTTCACTCCCGGTGCGAGCTACCAGGTCGGGCCATTCGCCGACGACGATGCCGCGCTCGCGCGCAGCCCGTTCGATGGCAAGTTCTGGCCGCAGTACTGGGCCGTGCATGCCGCCCTGCCCCATCTGGCGGCCGAGGCATCCATCGTGCTGGTGGCCGGTGCCGCCGGTGCGCGTCCGGTCAACGGCGCGGCGGCCTATGCCGCCTGCAACAGCGCCATCGAAGGGCTGGGCCGCGCCCTGGCCACGGAACTGGCGCCGCGACGGGTCAATGTAATCTCGCCGGGCACGCTGGACGGCGAACTATGGCAGGACCGACCGGCGGCGGTGCGCGAGGCGGCGTTTGCACACTATGCCGAGGTGACCCTGCTGCGCCGGGTCGGCACCGTGGAAGATGCGGCCGATGCGGCGCTTTTTCTGCTGGGCAACCCATCAATGACCGGGTCGACCCTGTACCCGGACAGCGGGTATGTGTTGCGTTGAGGCCGGACAATGTGCGCACCCACCAGGCCCACCAGGCCCATGTGCGCACCCGCCGGATTGATCGTCAGCCCGCCTGCGGGAACAGCAGCATCGCGTCGCCGTAGCTGAAGAAGCGGTAGCGCTGCTCGATCGCGTGCTGGTAGGCCTCGAATACGCGCTCCTTGCCGGCAAACGCGGAAATCATCATCAGCAACGTGCTTTCCGGCAGGTGGAAATTGGTCACCATCGCGTCGACGCTGCGGATGCGGTAGCCGGGGGTGATGAAGATCTGCGTCTCGCCGGCGAACGGCAGCAGCTCACCATCGCGCATCGCGCTTTCCAGCGCGCGCACCACGGTGGTCCCGACGCCGATCACGCGGCCGCCGGCGGCACGCGTGCGCCGTACCTGCTGCACCAGCTCGGCACCGACATTCAGCCACTCGCGGTGCATCACGTGGTCCTTCAGGTCATCGGCACGCACCGGCTGGAAGGTGCCCGCACCCACGTGCAGGGTGACGTGGCCAAAGTCCACACCCTTGTCCTTCAATGCGGCCAGCAGCGGTTCGTCGAAATGCAGGCCGGCGGTCGGTGCCGCCACCGCGCCCACTTCACGCGCGAACACGGTCTGGTAGCGCTCGCGGTCGTCCATGCCCGGCTCGCGCTGGATATAGGGCGGCAGCGGCAGGCGGCCGGCATGCAGCAGCCACTGTTCCAGCGATTCCGGCACATGGAACTGCAGCACGTAGAACTCGCCATCGCGGCCCAGCACCTCGGCTTCGCCACCGGCATCCAGCGCGATGCGGCTGCCGGCCTTGGGCGACTTGCTGGCGCCCACCTGCGCGCGGGCCTGCTGGCCACCCAGCAGGCGCTCGATCAGAATCTCCACGCGGCCGCCACTGGCCTTCTGCCCGAACAGGCGCGCCGGGATCACCCGGGTGTCGTTGAACACCAGCAGGTCGCCCGGCTGCAGCAGCGACGGCAGGTCGCGCACCTGCAGGTCGGTGAAGGCATCGGGCGCCGGAGGCACCAGCAGCAGGCGGCTTGCGGAACGTTCGGCCAGGGGCGCCTGCGCGATCAGTTCAGCCGGCAGGTCGTAGTTGAAATCGGACTTCTTCAAGGCAGTGGGCGGCAACAGGTCGACAATGGCGCGCATTGTACGTCCAGCGTCTGCGAGCCGGCGTGCTTCGCGGCGAACGTCGCGCAAAATGCTGCTATGCAGCAGGTTTCTGCGGGGTTATCGCGCAAAAAAACAAGTGCTAGCATCGAGTCGGAAGTCCGCTGCACGAGCCTGCCCCAAGCGCGCGTGATGACGCGCGTTTTGCTTTTGAAGACCCGTGCGACCCATTGTTTCAGGAGATCTGCAATGAGCTTCATCGAACGCCTCGCCCCCCTGCGCAACCAGCCCGGCACCCGCCTCACCTCCGGCCTGGACGACGCCACCCTGACCGCCCTGTCCGCCAACCACCCGCAGCTGATCGCCGCGGTGGACGCCGCCGCCGAGGAATTCGCGCGCGTGCAGGCCGACCTGGGGCCGCTGCTGGCGCAGGACGAACAGGCGCAGATCGACGCGATGCAGGACGGTTTCGTCAATTTCTATGCCGATGACGCGGTGACCCCGTATGTGGCACTGGCCGCGCGCGGCCCGTGGGTGGTCACCCTGAAGGGCGCCGTGCTGTACGACGCCGGCGGCTACGGCATGCTCGGCTTCGGGCACACCCCGGACGCCGTGCTGGAGGCGATGGCCCGCCCGCAGGTGATGGCCAACATCATGACCCCCAGCCTGTCGCAGCAGCGCTTCATCACCGCCCTGCGTGCCGAGATCGGCCACCGCCGTGGCGGCTGCCCGTTTGCCCGTTTCATGTGCCTGAATTCCGGTTCCGAGGCGGTCGGCCTGGCCGCGCGCATCGCCGACGTCAACGCCAAGCTGCAGACCGACCCGGGCGCACGCCACGCCGGTGCTGCGATCAAGCGCGTGGTGGTCAAGGGCAGCTTCCACGGCCGTACCGACCGCCCTGCCCTCTATTCGGACTCCAGCCGCAAGAGCTACATGCAGCACCTGGCCAGCTACCGTGGCGAGGATTCGGTGATCACCGTGGCGCCGTACGACGAAGCCGGCCTGCGCAAGGTGTTCGAGGATGCCGCACGCAACCAGTGGTTCATCGAGGCGGTGTTCCTGGAACCGGTGATGGGCGAAGGCGACCCGGGCCGCTCGGTGCCGCCGTCGTTCTATGCCGTTGCCCGCGAACTGACCCGTGCCCATGGCAGCCTGCTGCTGCTCGACTCGATCCAGGCCGGCCTGCGTGCGCATGGCGTGCTCTCGGTGGTCGATTACCCGGGCTTCGAAGGCCTGGACCCGCCGGACATGGAGACCTACTCCAAGGCACTCAACGCCGCGCAGTACCCGCTGTCGGTGCTGGCGGTGACCGAGCATGCCGCGCAGCTGTACCGCAAGGGCATCTATGGCAACACGATGACCAGCAACCCGCGTGCGCTGGACGTGGCCTGCGCCACCCTGGCCCAGCTGACCCCGCAGGTGCGCGCCAACATCGCCGAGCGTGGTGCCGAGGCCGTGCGCAAGCTTGAACAGCTGAAGAACGAGCTGGGCGGACTGATCACCAAGGTGCAGGGCACCGGCCTGCTGTTCTCCTGCGAACTGGCGCCGCAGTTCAAGTGCTACGGCGCCAACTCCACCGAGGAATGGCTGCGCCAGCACGGCATCAACGTGATTCACGGTGGCGAGAACTCGCTGCGCTTCACTCCGCACTTCGGCATGGACAGCGAAGAGCTGGACCTGCTGGTGGGGATGGTCGGCCGCGCGCTGCGTGAAGGCCCGCGCCGCGAGCAGGCAGCGGCGGCGTAAGTCTCGTTCTTTGTAGAGTCGAGCTTGCTCGACTCAGCCGTAGCCGCGATCTGAACGAAGAGCAGCCGAGCATGGCTCGGCTCTACAGGAACCCACCGCGGTCTGAACGAAGAGCAGCCGAGCGCGGCGCGGCTCTACAGAAGGCCTCTCCAGGCCTCATAATCCTTGGGCACCCCGTCCCTGACCACTCTGCGGTCGGCGATGGGGCGTTTTCGTTTCCGGCCAAGAGACAGGAAGATCCATGAAATCGATCTGTGTGTACTGTGGTTCCAACGCTGGCAGCAAGCCGGCCTATACCGAACGCGCCCTGGCCCTAGGCGACCGCATCGCCCGCGACGGGATGCGCCTGGTGTACGGCGGCGGCAATGTCGGCCTGATGGGAACCGTGGCCAATGCCGTGCTCGCCGCCGGCGGCGAAGTGACCGGCGTGATCCCGCGCCAGCTGGCCGACTGGGAAGTGGCCCACCGCGGCCTGACCGAGCTGGAGATCGTCGGTTCGATGCATGAACGCAAGTCGCGCATGTTCGACCTCGCCGATGGCTTCGTCACGCTGCCCGGCGGCTTCGGAACCATGGAAGAGATCTTCGAGATGCTGACCTGGCGCCAGCTTGGCATCGGCAACAAGCCGTGCGCCTTCCTCGACGTGGAAGGTTTCTACGCCCCGCTGATCGGCATGATCGACCGCATGGTGGAAGAGCGCTTCCTGCACCCGGACCAGCGCCAGGACCTGTGGTACGGCTCGGACATCGAAGCGATGCTGGAGTGGATGAAGAACTACCAGCCGGCGCAGGCCTCGAAGTGGATCGACGAAAAGCGTCGCGCCGCCCTGCGCTGATGCTTCCCTGCGCGGCGGCTCAGACCGCCGCGCAGCCCCGCGGTGCGGGCCGCCCCAGCAGATAGCCCTGGCCGTAGTCGCAGCCGAGTTCGCGCAGCGTCTGCTGCTGCGCCTCGGTCTCGATGCCCTCGCCGATGGTCTCGATGCCCAGCGTGCGCGCCAGCGACAGCACGCCCTCGACCAGCGCGCGCGTGCTCTGCACTTCCGGCCCATGCAGGCCGGCGATGAAACTCTGGTCGATCTTCAGCGTACTGATCGGGAAGCGGTGCAGGTAGGACAGCGCCGAGAAGCCGGTACCGAAATCGTCCAGCTGCACCTGGATGCCGCGCTCGCGCAGGCCCTGCAGGATGCGCAGGGTGTGCGGACCATCATCCAGCAGCGCCACCTCGGTGATTTCCAGGCGCAGTCGCTGCGGATCCGCACCATACTCGTCCAGCAGGCCGAACAAGCGGTCGCTGAACTCCGCGGAGCGGAAATGGCGCGGTGACACGTTCACCGATACATAGCTGTGCCCGCCTTCGACCAGGCCGGCGATGACCTGCTCGTAGATCAGCCAGTCGACCTGTTCGATCAGGCCGCTCTCCTCGCCCAGCTCCAGGAACGCGCCAGGCAACAGCAGCCCACGGCGCTCGTGCTGCCAACGCAGCAGCGCCTCGTGACCCACCACCTCGCCATCGGACAGGCGCACGATCGGCTGGTAGAACGGCACGAAGTCGCGGTTGTTGATCGCACGACGCAGGTCGGCTTCCAGATCGAGGCTGCGCATGGCCTGCTCGCGCATGTCTTCGTCGAAGATCGCACAGCGGTCATGGCCCTGCGCCTTGGCCCGGTACATTGCCGCGTCGGCATCACGCAGCAGCTCTTCGCCGGTGCGGTAGCGTGGGTTCCACAGCGCGATGCCCAGGCTGCCGGACGGGAACAGTTCGCGCCCGGCGATCCACATCGACTCCTGCAGCGCCAGCAGCAGGCGCTGGCCAAAGTCCAAGGCCTGGGCCAGGCCCTGCGGGCATTGCAGCAGCACCGCGAATTCGTCGCCGCCCAGCCGGGCCACCACGTCCTCGGTGCCGGCCATCGACACGATGCGCTTGGCCACTTCCACCAGCATGCGGTCGCCGGCGGCATGGCCGATGCTGTCGTTGACCAGCTTGAAGCGGTCCAGGTCGAGGAACAGCACGGCGAACACCGGGCCGCCCTCACGCTTGGCCAGTGCCAGCGCATCCTGCAGGCGGTCCAGCAGATGCAGGCGGTTGGGCAGGCCGGTCAGCGCATCGTGCATGGCCTGGTGAGTCAAGCGCTGTTCGGCACGCAGGCGCTCGCCGATCTGGCCGAGCAGCTTTTCGTTGACCTCGGCCAGTTCGCGCGTGCGTTCCTCCACGCGCTTCTCCAGCTCGGCATGCGCCGAGCGCAGCCGTTGCTGGTCGCGCTGACGGGCCAGGCCGGTACCGATGTTCTGTGCGACGAAGGTCAGCAGGCGCTGGTCATGCACACTGAAAATGCTGTTCTCGCTGTAGCTCTGCACCACGATCGCGCCGACCACTTCGTCGTCGCGCAGCAGCGGTACGCCCAGCCAGCAGTGCGAACGCGCACCGGATTCACGCACTTCGCCACTGGCCAGCAGCGCATCGATCTGCGCGCGTGATGCCAACAGTGGCCGCCGGTTGCGCACGACGTACTCGGTCAGGCCCCGGCTGAACGGTCGCGGCGCGCGGCTGGCGTTGTGCTCGTCCACCGAATAGACGAAGTCCAGGCCGTTGCCGGCCGGGTTGACCAGGGCGATGTAGAAATTGCGAGCGTCGAGCAGGCGCCCGACCACCCCATGCACCTGTCCGTAGAACTGCGCCAGGCTGTCGGCCGACATCGCCATCTCGGCGATGTTGTACAGGGCGGTCTGCAGCTGTTCGGCGCGTCGACGCTCGGCCACCTCGTCCTGCAGGCTGTGATTGGCGCGCTGCAGTTCCTGGGTGCGCCGCGCCACCTGCTGCTCCAGCCGCACCTGCGCCTGGCGCCGGTCCATCGCGGTCTGCACGTGCTGCGCAACGAAGCCCAGCAATGCGCGCTCGGCCTCGCCATAGCGGGCCGCCTGCTCATAGCTCTGGACCACGATGGCACCGCATACGCGGCCATCGCGCAGCATCGGCACGCCCAGCCAATCCAGGCTTTCGGGCCCGCGTTGCGGGTCGTGCTCCTGCTCCATCACCTGCGCCAGCAGTTCGCGCGAGGGACCACTGAGCGGCTTGCCATGACGCAGCAACGCCACGGTCAGGCTGCGCGGCATCTCGCTGGCGTCATGGCTCTGCGTGGGATCGGCGACGAAATCATCGACCTGATCGGCGAAGTACAGGAAACGGATCTGGTCGCGCACATCGTCGTATTCCACGATGTAGCAGTTCTCGGCATACATCAGCGTGCCCAGCACACCATGCACGTGGCGCAGCATCTCAGGCATTTCCAGGTCGGCACCGGCCAGATCTGCAATCTGGAACAAGGCCTGCTGCAACCGCTCGGCCTCTTCCAGCGCCTTGATCTGGCCGGCCTGGCGGCCGCGCTGCAGCGCCAGCTCCATCGCCTGCCGGGCAACCCCCCACCATGCCGGCGAAGGCACCGCGCCTTCCACCGACAACAGCAGGCGCGCCCCATCATGTTCCCAGCCGTGCTGGCCGTCGCCCACGCCTGGCGCCGCCGCATCACCTCCGGCAGCCGCCCTCGGCCAGGCCCCCTGGCCACGGCCAAGCTGCGGGTCATCCCAGCCGACGCGGACCACGGCCGTTTCCGGCAGAAGCGCATGCAACGCGCGCACCAGCGCCGCGCTCAGCACGGCCTCGTGTGGTGGCTCTTCCGCCGGTTCAGCATGCGTGGACAAATGACAATCTCTTGGCGCCGTCAGTGCGTCGCCTCCCCTGAGCCGCCGAGCATAGCGCGCCACCCGGGGGGCAATGGAAGCCCGTAAACCCCGAATCGTGCGCCCGTACGTTTTTCCTGCTGACCGTAGCCCCTTCCGAGCCATGACCCTCGCCCTGCCCGCCCTCGCCACCGGCTATGCGCCATCGCCTGCAGGCCTTACCCTGTACGCCGTGGAAGCCAGCGCACTGCCAACCGATGAAGCCTTGATGCTGGCCTGGGCCGGTGGCGACCTGCGTGCGTTTGAAAGCCTGTATGCGCGCCATCGCAAGCGCCTGTTCGGCTTCCTGCTGCGGCAACTGCGCGACAACGCGCTGGCCGAGGAGATCTTCCAGGACGTCTGGCAGCGGGTGATCAGCGCCCGTGCGGGGTGGCAACCGGACGCGGCGTTCAGCACCTGGCTGTTCCGCATCGCCCACAACCGCCTGAACGACCATTGGCGCGCCGCCCGCCACCGGCCGGCTGCCCCGGCCGATGCCGACCTGCGCCTGGCCGCGATCGAGGATGGACAGACCCCGGAAGGCGAGCTTTCCGAATTCGAACAACGTCGCCGCATCCAGCTGGCGATGGAACAACTGCCGCCGGAGCAGCGCGAAGTGCTGCAACTGCGGCTGGATCAGGAACTGAGCCTGGAGGAGATCGGCCAGATCACCGGCGTAGGCCGGGAAACCGTGAAATCGCGGCTGCGCTATGCGATGGACAAGCTGCGTGCGGGATTGAACGCATGAACCGAGACGAACCGCTGACGCCGGAAGAACGCGAGCTGGCCCGGCTGCTCGGCCGTCGCGCCGAACAGGCACCGCCCGCCGCACTGGACGCCGCCATCCTGGCCGCGGCCCGCGCTGCCGTGGACGCTCCGGCTGCCGATGCGGTCCCCTCTCCCGAAGCACCAGGTACGCAGCGCACACGCCCGCGTTGGCCGGCGGTGTTCGGCATCGCCGCCTCGATGGTGTTCGCCATCGGCATCGCCTGGCAGCTGCGTCCGGAACCGCCACCGATTCCGGCGGGTGAGGCCGCTGTTGCGGCGGCACCGGCTGCGGCAGAAGACGTCGCGGCTGCCGATCAGGCCGCTGAGCGCAGTGCAGCCGACAGCGCGGTGGCGACTGCGGAACCGGCCGCTGCGCCCGCAGCACCCGAGGCAGCCCCGGTTGCCGCTGCCCCGGCACCGGCCATCGCGCGCGCAAGCAAGCCTGCGCCGGCCAGGACCGCTGAAGCGCCGGCCCAGGCTGCACGATCGATGGCTGCGGATGCGGCCGCCGATACCTCCTTTGCAGCCCTGCCGCCCGCTCCGGCCGCAGCGCCGGCAGCAGCCCCCCCTGCGCCTCCGGCTCCCACCGCCTACTCGGCACCCGCGCCGCTGATGGCGCCGGTTGTCGCCAGTGGTTCGCTGAAGGCGCGCTCGGCAGGCACGCCAGAGTCCAACAGCGTGCAGGCCGAACAGGCCCCGGCATTGGACCGGGTAGAAATCACCTCGATGAAGCGCGAGGCTCCCAGCCGTTCCGCACCTGGCATCATGCGCCGCGGCAGCGATGCGGGCCTGAGCGCGGATGCCGTGCAGGCCGAGGTGGACGCTGACGCACGACTGCCGCGCCGGCAGTGGCTGCAGAAGATCCGTACACGACGCGACGAGGGCCAGCGCGATCTGGCCCGTGCCAGCCTGGAGCGCTACATGCAGCAGTACCCGGAAGCACGCCTGCCGCGCGACCTGCGCCCGCTGCTGGACGACTGAAGCGGACGGGAATACCCGGCAACCCCGTAGAATGACGGGAATGCTCGATACTCTCGCCCAGCCGGTCAGCCACACGCTGGAAGTCAAACACAGCCGTTTCATCGCCCATGCCGCGCCGATCGATGGCGCCGCAGCGGCCATGGCGTTCCTGCAGCAGGTTGCGGTGGCCGATGCCACCCACAACTGCTGGGCCTACCGGCATGGGCAGGACTATCGCTCCAGCGACGATGGCGAGCCGGCCGGCACGGCGGGACGTCCGATCCTGGCGGCGATCGACGGCCAGGGTTTCGACCGGGTGATGGTGGTAGTGACGCGCTGGTTCGGCGGTATCAAGCTCGGTGCCGGTGGCCTTGTGCGCGCCTACGGCGGCGCCGCCGCCGAGTGCCTGCGCACCGCCCCGCGCCTGCCGCTGGTGGCGATGGCCCGGCTGCAGCTGCTGGCCGGCTTCGAGGACCTGGGTACCCTGCATGCCACCCTGCCCGCCTTCGGTGCCGAAAAGCGCGATGAACAGTTCGATGCCAATGGCGTGTGCCTGCGGATCGAATTGCCTGCCGATCAGGTCGACGCATTGAAAATCCGCCTGCGCGACGCCACCCGTGACCGTATCCGCATAGAAGACGACGACCAGGATGACTGACAAGGACGACGCCCCCGCTTCGACCCCGCCGCTGCGGCGCCTCGGCAGCCTGCGCACGCTGTGGCCGTTCGTGCGCCGCCACAGCGGCCTGTTCACCGCCTGGCTGCTGGCCCTGGCGGTGTCTTCTGCAGCCACGCTGAGCCTGCCTCCGGCGGTGAAGCAGATGATCGATCACGGTTTCAGCAGCGGCGGCCAGATCAACCGTGCCTTCGCCCTGCTGATGCTGGTGGCGGTCGTCATGGCGTTGGGCACGGCGGCGCGCTTCTACTTCGTATCGTTGCTGGGTGAAAAGGTCGTGGCCGACCTGCGCAGCCAGCTGTATGCCCACCTGATCCAGCTGGGCGCCGGCTTCCACGACCGCAGCCGCAGCGGAGAGCTGGTCTCGCGCCTGACCGCGGACACCGAACTGCTGCGCAGCGTGGTCGGCTCGACCATGTCGGTGGCGCTGCGCAGCACGGTCACCGTCATCGGCAGCCTGGCGATGCTGTTCGTCACCAGCCCGCGGCTGGCCGCATGGTCGCTGCTCGGCATTCCGCTGGCGGTGCTGCCAATCATCATCGGCGCGCGCAAGCTGCGCACGGTCGCACGCAACAGCCAGGACCGCATCGCCGATGCCAACAGCCTGGCCAGTGAAACCCTGGGTGCGGTACGCACGGTGCAGGCACATGCACGCGAGCCGTACGAGCGCGGGCGCTTCGACAAGGCACTCGGTGATGCCATCGGCGCCGCCCGTCGCCGCATCGGCGCACAGTCGCTGGTCACCGCCAGCGCCATCCTGCTGGTGTTCGGCGCCATCGTCGGTGTGTTGTGGCTGGGCGCGCACGACGTCATCGACGGCCGCCTCAGCGCCGGTACGCTGGGCCAGTTCGTGCTGTATGCATTGATCGGTGGCGGCTCGGTGGGCGCGCTGGCCGAAGTGTGGAACGAACTGCAGCGCGCGGCCGGCGGCATGGGCCGCATCGGCGAACTGCTGCAGGAAGACATCGAGATCCGCGCGCCGGCACAGCCGCACGCGCTGCCGCAGCCGCTGCGTGGCGAGATCCGGTTCGACGACGTGGTGTTCCACTACCCGCAGCGACCGGACCAGGCCGCACTGGACCACTTCAACCTGCACGTGCACCCCGGCGAGACCGTGGCGCTGGTGGGTCCGTCGGGGGCGGGCAAGAGCACGGTGCTTTCGATGCTGCTGCGCTTCCATGATCCAGCCAGCGGCCGCATCGACGTGGACGGCATCGACGTGCGCCAGGCCGACCCGGCCGAGCTGCGTGCGCAGCTGGCGCTGGTGCCGCAGCAGCCGACGCTGTTCGCTGCCAGTGCGCGCGACAACATCCGCTATGGCCGCCTGCAGGCCAGCGACGCCGAAGTCGAGGCTGCCGCGCGTGCCGCCGAGGCCGATGGCTTCCTGCGCGCGTTGCCGCAGGGCTATGACAGTGAGCTGGGCGAGCGCGGTGCCCGCCTGTCCGGTGGCCAGCAGCAGCGTGTGGCGATTGCCCGTGCGCTGCTGAAGGATGCGCCGATCCTGCTGCTGGACGAAGCGACCAGCGCGCTGGACGCGCAGAGCGAGCACAGCGTGCAGCAAGCGCTGGAGCGGCTGATGGCGGGCCGCACCACACTGGTCATTGCCCACCGCCTGGCCACCGTGCTCAAGGCCGACCGCATCGTGGTGATGGACCAGGGTCGCATCGTCGCCGAGGGCACGCACGCACAGCTGCTGGCCGAAGGTGGACTGTACGCTGAACTTGCGCGCCTGCAGTTCATCGATTGATGACGTCCGGCTAACATCGGCGCGGCCAAGCTGGTCGCGCAACAGCCGCATCCGCTGAAGGAGGTGCACGATGTCGTTCCGTCAGTTCCCCGCTGTCGACAGCAACGGCGAAAGCCACATCATCATCGAGTTCAAGCCCGAGGCGAATGGCAGCGGGCACCATTCCGAAGCCACGCCACGCTACGAACTGGATGACGGGCGGCCGCTGGTGCGCGATGGCCGCGAGTTCACCACCAGTGGCGGCGAGCTGCGGCTGACGATCTGAGGTTCGCCGGGCATGGCCCCGGCGCTACCGGATTTCGTATCGCCTCGCTCTGGCGGGTGTCGACCTTGATCGACCCGCTTTCTTGACTCTGGTAGGTGTCGACCTTGGTCGACACGCTTTTGCCAAGGGCAATCGAGCGTGGCTCGACGCTACAAAAGGCGTGATCAATTTTTCACCAAGCATCTTGACAGCCTTTGCTGCCAAGGCCTGAGCAAGGTTATCCACACGTTTGCTCAGGAACCATCCACACCGCCTGTGGATGAATTCAGCCCAGTACCCGTCCGATGCCGCTGGCGTCCACGTCGGCTGCTGCCCGGGTGATCGCCGCAGCATCGCTGCCGGCCACGAATCCGATACGGAAATGCACCTCACCGCCAGGCGTCCGCGAGGAGTGGATCGAGGCCAGGCTGATGTGGTGCTGCTCGAACACGTTCAGCAGCTCACGCAGTGAGCCTGGCCGGTCCTCCGGCAGGTGCACCGACAACGCATTGCGCTCGGTCAGGTCGGCCAGCAGATAACCCACGCGTTCAAAGGTGTAGTTGCCCTCGGCCACGGCCTGCTCACCGAAGGCACTGCGGTTGGCCGACAGCAGCTGCTCGCGGAATGCACCACGCGCACGGTCGTCGCCCTGCCCGACCTGCGCCTGCAGCGCCTGCAGCTGGCCAACCAACCGCTCCAGCATCGGTGCCACATACGGGTTGCCGAACTGGATGTCTTCGTAGATCGCCGGGTTGAGCGACAGGATGCGCGAAATGATCGCCGTATCCAGCTCGAACGATGCCGAGCGGTACGGCATCATCGCGGCCAGATCGCCCAGCTGCGGCTGGTACTGGCGCAGCACGCCGGCCTGGGCCAGGTGGGTGGCATGCACCATCGCCTGTACCAGCGCCATCATCTGATCGTGGTGCTGCGGCGTGGCCCGCACGCACTCGGCCTGCAGCGCAGTGCACAGCGTATCGACCCATGGCTGCCAGTGCTGCAGCCGCGCTTCGCAGACCACCATCACCCGGCCCTTCAGGGTCGGCGCCTTGGGTGGCGCGGTCATCGGGTGCAGGCCGACCACTTCGGCTTGAGAGGCCAGCATCGCCTGCACCGGCGCTTCCTTCACCGAGGTCACGTCCAGCCACAGCCGGTCCTGCTCACGGCCGGCCGACTGCCGCACGTACTCGGCAATCAGAGCCGGCGTATGCCGGATCGGTGCCGAGAACACCAGCACGTCGGCCTGCGCCAGCAGCTGTTCCGGCGTATGCGAGTCCGGATCGGCCGGATCGTGGCCAATCACCTGCAACTGCAGGTGCTGCTGGAAGAAGCGGGTCAGCCAGCGCCCATAGGCACCGGCGCTGCCGATGATGCCGACCGTGCGCGGCGTGCGTGGATCCAGGCCGCTCATGCCACGCGTTCAGCGCGGAAGCGCGTGCCTTCGGCCAGTGCGGCAGGCGCCGCCGCGATCACGTCGAACTCTTCGAAGCCATTGTCCAGAGTCGCCTCCAGCGCCGCATGGGTACCGGCAATCGCACGCGAAATCGCCTGCTGCATCGATTCACCTCGCAACAGGAACGACACCACCAGCGACATCAGCACGTCACCGGTGCCGGCCACGTCCACCGGCAGCAGCGGCGAAGTCCAGCGCCAGGTTTCCTCGCGACCGACCGCCAGGGTCACCAGCTCACCCGGGTTACCGCCCACACTGTGCGCGATCACCCAGTGCGGGCCACGGTCCAGCAGCGTGCGCGCGGCGGCGATGGCATCGGCCTCGGCCAGCGCCGGCATACCGGTCAGACGATTCAGTTCGAAGGCGTTCGGGGTCACCAGCCAGGCATGCGGCAGCAATCGCTCGGCGAAGATCGTCTCCAGGCCCGGCTCCACGTAGGGGCCGGTGTGGGTGTCACCAATCACCGGATCCAGGCAGTAACGCAGCTGCGGACAGACCGGCAGGATGTTGTCCAGCCAGTCGGCGAAGGCGGCACCGTTGGCGGTGCTGCCGAAGTAGCCGGAAACCAGCATTTTCGCCCGCTGCGGCAGGCCACGCTCGTGGGTGCCCAGCAGCAGGTCGGCGAACCAGTCGGCGGGCAGCACCCGACCGCGCGTGGTGTCGTAGAACGGCGCATTGCTCAGCAACACGGTCGGAATTTCCGCGACGCGCACACCGAGCGCACGCATCGGCGGTACGGCGGCGCTGTTGCCGGCGTGGCCGTAGACAAGTTGCGACTGGACCGAGATGACATCGATCGGCGACGGACCATCCGGCCGCTGGCGGCGGCCGTGGACCAGGTGGTTATCAAGGGATTCGCTCATGGCCGCATTCTACGCCCAAGGGAGTTTTCGGCAGGGCTTGCAGCCCTGCACCTGCTCAATGCAACGGCAACCGCAACGGCCGAAGCCAAAGCGGCATTCCGTGGGGTGGCGGGGCGGTGTCGGAGTGCGGGGACGCCGCAAGTACGTCCTTGTAGGCTTGGCAGCGGCATCCATGCCGCTGACACCCCGCAATCCGACACCGCCCCACCTTCGACAGGTTCACGCGGCTGTTGGTAACTGCGCCTGTTGTTCCGCGCGGCTGTTGGTAGGTGTCGACCTTGGTCGACACATCTGTCAGATATCGAACGAATTCATCCGTGTCGACCAAGGTCGACACCTACCAGAGCCGGACGCCGTTCCGACAGATCGCGGAAAACTGTCGAAGGCGGGGTGGGTCCGGTTGAGGGGGCGTGAGCCGCATGGGCCCGAGGCATGCCTCGGGCGGGTTGGGCAGGACGC